>CBFCZM010000074.1:0-9643 GCA_965602565.1 uncultured Anaerolineae bacterium | reverse complement strand
CCGGAGGATTTGACGATCACCAGGGCGCGTCCCCGGTGGACACGGCGCTGTGAGCCCACATACGACTCCTCACTAGCGGGGTCACTGTTGCCGACCGCGAGGATCATTCCCGGGCCCTCAATGGCGAAGCCGATCTTGTTGTCTGCCCCGGGATGCAGCAAGCTCGCCGCATCCAGCACCTCGACGGTGACGTAGGCGAGGTCACCACCCGCCCGAATCGCATCCCGATCAGGTGTCAGTGAGAGTTGCGAAGGCGCACCGGTGGTCTGGATCAGCTGTTTCACAGCCTCCTCGCCTTCCCGGTACCCTACGGCCTCGAGCTTACCGGGTGCATATGGCACCTTATACGTCGTTCTGTGCTCCTCCGCCGGACTGCAAGGCTTGCGCCCAAGTGACTGCCCATTCACGAACAGCTCGACCTCATCGCAGTTGGCGTACACATCCACCTTGAACACCTGCCCCTCGTGTCCAGCCCAATTCCAATTGGGCCACACATCCTCCCAACTCCACATACCTGCCATCGGGGTCTTCCCCTCAGGATAGGGTGGGAGGACTGCGGTGTAGATGCGAGGGTCGTCGTGCCACAGCATGTCGCGGTAGTAGCTCTGTGGACGTTTGAAGCCACATAGATCCAGATCACCGCAATGCGCGTGGTGCCAGGGATACGGCCCCAGGAAACTGGGGGCCGCGTCCGGAGAGCGTACCATACCGATGCCGGCCTCTCCCAAGTAGTCGAGGGAGGTCCAGACGAAGTCGCCGATAACATACGGCAGTTCAGCCACGCTTTGCCAATTCCCGAACGCCTCCGCGGGGAAGGATTCGGTGCCCATCATTACGCGCGCCGGTACGCGCTCGTGATCTCCACGGTACTGGCGCCACTCGTAGTTGTACGCTCCGATGTTAAGGGTCGCGAACGCCGCGTCCATATTCTCCCAACCAACCCGGCGCAGCCTGGGGTAGACCATCAGCCAATCTGTCGGCGATGCCGGATCCAGATCCGGAGGCATAGATTCCGGCACGACCTCATAGTTGAAGGCCGCCATAACGGGACGCGTGGGGTCCACGGACCGGACGTGCTCGGCGAGTGTACGCGAGGTCTCAATACCGCCGCCGCGCCCACCGCGCTCGGGAATCTCATTGCCGATACTCCAGACAATGATACTGGGATGGTTACGATCGCGGTGGAGCATACTGTCCAGGTCGCGCTGCCACCAGTCGTCAAAGATAAGGTGGTAATCACCGGGGGTCTTGCCCTCGCGCCAGCAATCAAACGCCTCATCAATTACCAGCATGCCCAGACGGTCGCAGGCGTCCAAGAAAGCGGGCGCCGGGGGGTTATGGGCACATCGGACAGCGTTGTAGCCGCTGGCCTTGAGCAGCTCGACCTTGCGTTCTTCAGACCGCGCGTAGGACGCTGCGCCCAGAATGCCATTGTCGTGATGGACACAGCCGCCCTTGAGCAGGACCGGGATGCCGTTGAGTAGAAAGCCTTCCTCAGCACTGAAGTGTAGCTCCCGGATGCCGAAGATCGTGGCGTCAGCATCGCTCACAACGCCGTCCACTCGGACCTCAGTCTCCAGCGTGTACAGAGAAGGAGCTTCCTGCGACCACAACCGCGGAGCGGCGACCTGGACACTCTGATCAAACTTGAAGAGACTATCCGGGGCGAGTTCGGCGCTTGTCTCCGCCGAGCCAACCTGCGCTCCCTCAGCGTCGACCACTCGGGAGCGCACGGTAACACGCTGGGACTGCGTGGTCTCATTCCTGACCCGACTCGCAACGACAACAGTGGCGCTGTCAGCGCTGATCGCGGACGTCGCGACGTATACACCCCATGGAAGCAGATGCACTGCACCCCCAACCCGCAACCAAACTGGGCGGTAGATGCCGGCTCCGGCATACCAACGGCTGTTGGGTTCGTTCGAATTGTCGACGACGACTGTGAGCACATTGGGTTGATCCCACAGCAGGTAGGGCGTCAGATCGTGGTGGAAGCTGGTGTAGCCGTAGGGGTGGAGGCCCAGGTAATGCCCGTTAAGCGTGACCTCGGCGTTCATGTAGACGCCCTCGAACTCAATCATCACGATCTTGCCCTGCCATTCAGCGGCGGGGGTGAAGGTCTTCTGATACCTGCCACGGCCGTTGGTGAAGTAGCCACCGTTTGCGCCGCAGGGGTTGTCCGGATCGCGCCCCACTTCAATGCTCCAATCGTGGGGTAGGTCCAGCTCGCGCCAGTCAACAGCGGCTCTCATCAGCGAGAAACGCGGCGGATCTCCTCGGTGAAAACGCCAGTCTCGATTCAAATCGTGTCTATGCATAGCTCTCTCCTAGGGGCGGCAGGAGTGCCGCCGGTTGGCATGAACCTGATGAGCAACGTATCCTGACCCGATCCTGCAATCCCGCCCGGCATCGTCCGGGTAGGCATTCGCGACCTTCACACCGCAGGGATTCTAGCACACTCATGACCGACACGCAATCTGTGGGCTCGGCCTCAGATTGTGTTGGTGGCTGCGCCGGTACCTTGTCCAGTTCCGGAGATGGTGGGTGACCGTCTCTCTGCCCTACTGGATGTACAGACGGGAATGTATCTGCTCACTAGATCCGGGGGGGGGAAGTCTATAGAGGCTCAGGTTGCCAAGAAGCGCCCGGTTGCCCTCGTGCCGCATTCCGCTCAATCGGACTGGCCGGACTGGGCATCGGGTTGGGACTGACTACTGCAAGCATCATCTGCCAGTAGCTCAGGAATACTTCTGCTGTGGCTGCATTGGTACCCGATTCAGAGCCGCTGTGCTGTCCGTCCTCACTACTACTGGGCAGCGCCCCCCTGACTTCAGGCCCAGATCATTGAGTTGATGCCGTCCCCGATGCCCACGATTCCTGCTGGGGCAGCGCTACGGCGAGGTGATCACGCCCCCGCAGCGAGTGAAGTTGGCCAGATGTACGTCCTCGGTCATGGCGAAGATGTGACTACCGTCCTCTTTGCTGCAGTCCACCATAAAGAAGTAGAACTGTGTCTCTGCGGGTTGGGCGGCGGCCTGAATGGCACTCAATCCGGGGCTTGCGATAGGGCTCGGGGGCAGCCCGGGGTTGCGATAGGTGTTGTACGGTGACTCTATCTCCAGGTCCTCGAAGAGCAGGTAACGCTGCCACCAGCTATCTTCATCCGGGCGGTAGCCCAGCGCGTACTGGACCGTCGGGCAGGCGGAGAGGAACCAGCCGTCACGGACGCGGTTATGGAAGACGCCGGCGATGGCGGGGCGTTCCGCATCCACCACGGCCTCGCGCTCCACGAGGGAGGCCAGGGTGATCCCCTCATAGAGCGTCATGCCGTGGCTCGCGAAACCCCCCTGTATCTCCGGGGTAGCCTGGCGGTCGAAATTCTCCAGCATGCGATCAATGAGATCGATGGCGACGGCATCCAGTGGCAGTCGGTAAGTGTCCGGGAAGAGGAACCCCTCAAGGGTACCCGTCAACGGGATGTGCGCGAGGAAGGAATACGATTGCACGACCGTTGTCCCGCGCCACCCGGCCCGGGCCATCTGCAGGAAACCGGCCGATGTGATATCCGTCTGTTCTGCCACCATCTCGGCGACCTCTTCCATCCGCTTACCCTCTGGGATGGTCACCTGCTGCTCAGGCGCCCGGGCTGTCTGCAGCGCCTGTGCGATCTCCGGGATCGTCATCGTCTGCCGGAGCTCGTACGTGCCGGCCTGAATCCCTGCATCCAGATGTTTGACCTGCACGTAGCGCCGGAACAGCTCTGTGTCTGCGATGAGATGGTGTGCCTTCAGATTGCCCGCGATCTCTTCGACGCTCTGGCCCGGTCCAACGCCGAACGCGACCGGCGAGCTATCGTTGCCGATCGGGGTATCCAGCGCATCCCGGTTGCTCTCGATGTACGCCTCAAGATAGAGTGTTTGCAGCTCGCACGCCACCAGGAACACCAGTGCGAGCAGACACAAAGTAAGTCGTAGCCAACGCTTCATTACCGTGAAGCTCCCTTCTGTGCTACTTCGGAGCTGCGCCCTGTGCGTGGGGCCACCGACGGGACAAAGCGCACTGTCGCCGGCCCAAGGCAGCGCCGGTGCTATGCGATCTGTGCGTCCAGGTAGCTCTGCAGGATGACAGCTGCTGCGACCGCGTCAATCCAGTCCTTGCTCACTGTCTTCCCCTGAGCGCGAAGGATATCCTTTGCCTCTTCGGTGGTGAGACGTTCATCCCAGAGTGTGACGGGCATGGAGATGGCTTCTCCCAATGCCGCCGTATAGTGGCGGACCCATGCCGCCTGTTTACCTTCGGTGCCATCCATATTGAGCGGGAGTCCCGCCACGACTGATTGCACCTGGTGTGCGTCGATGAGGGCTCGGATGTGAGCGAAGTCGTCCACACGCGATGTGCGCTCAAACACTTCCAGGGGACGCGCGAACATGCCCAGTGTGTCGCTGATCGCCGCGCCGATACGACGGTCTCCAAGATCTAAAGCTAGGGTGCGCATGGGTCTGTCCCGTGCGTGTGCTGATGGGCCCGAGTTCGCAGGAACGAGGCCGCCCGACAACTCTCATCTGCGCCGGCTGGGATCTGTGCACCAACAACATGCCGCCAGTGCTGGCCTGTGCATAGCCGCAGGCACGCTTGAGCGCGTTTGAGGCCCGCAATACGAACCGCTAGCGTTGTGGTGCGGCATGCTGCAGCGTCGTGGCTCTCATTTGCGGGAAGTAGACTCATTGCGGGCTCTTAGGGTGTCATCCGACCCGGGATGATCTCGACCTGGGTGTTGAGGTCGATAAACGGCAGATACGGGAACCAAGAAGGTGTGACTGTGATCTCCGGAGGACGTGATAGCGGCAGGGATTCCACAAGCTTGGCCTGGGCTTCCTCAATGGGAGTGCCCTGGATCAGGGCAACGACATCCGCCGGGTTGATCTTGGCAGTGGCGTAACCGTGCGCGGTCACGAAGAAGGTGAACAGACCCGGGCCGATCTGCTCCTCGGCTGCCTCGCCGTACTCAAAGCGTGCATCGGTGAGACTGTAGCCGTCGGGCAACTGTGCGACCAATTGGCTGTAGGCGACAGCCTGGGCATCACGGGCCTGCACGGACTCACCCGTGACCAACAGCCGTAGGGCAAGCCCCAGGACATCGGTTTGCTCTCCCACCAGGTGGGTATAGCCGGCCTTTGGGGCAGCCTGCACGATCAGCGTCTGCCGGGGCAGGAAGCGTCCCAGTTCATCGGATGCCAGTTCCTGGAGCCCATTGTATGCTTCAGCGATGACTTGCTGTGCTGCAAGGTCCCGCACGCGGCTGCGGTCCTCGTCTGAGACTGTGCGAACGGTGTTGCTCTCGGCGCCAGCGATGGGATCGGGATTGGTGACGCGCACGGCAAACCCGACAACGCCCTCCACCAGATTGATCTGGTAAGCGTCCACGTTGCCTCGCGGTCCTTCCACCAGGGCTTCGATCGGCGCTGTTGCCTGCCCGAAAGCCGGCACCGTGACGTCGGCCGTGGTGCCGAATCTGACGGGGTAGGAGCCTGCTGACGTCCGGACCACGGTGCTTGCCGGTACCTGGTAATCCTGGCCCAGCAAGTTTGTGAAGAGGATGTTCCCGGACGCGCGACCGGAGATCGCGTAGCCTCGCCCGCTGGTGACGATCTCTGCGTAGCCCTCAAACTCGTCGCCGATCCGCCGGGAAGGAATGACGCCTATGTCGAGATTGACCACCTCGGTGTCGGGATCGACTGAGACCATGACGATTCTGGTGTAGTTCGTGCTCGCGGGATAGATGACGATCTCGGCTGAAGGCACCGCCAGCAGGAACGCGACGCCCACCGCGAAGAGGACGACGATCAGGACAACCGCCTCAATGGCAAGCAGCCAGGCCGGTGGACCCTGTCGAGAGGGCACCTTGGGGCGGCGGGGTGCCGGTGCCCACCAGGGCGTTTTGGGACGGTCGGGCATCGCCGGCTGCTTGGCAGTGGGAGAGCGCTCGTGCTGCGCCAGTTGCTTCCGAGCCGCAGCTTCCGAGCGGAAGACCAACAAGCCCGCCTTGCGTGCCACACCGCGCCGTTCTGGGTCCTCAATGATCCAGGCCATGTCCAGGTTGCGGCTCTGGGCGATGCGGCGTTGGATCTCGAAGTCCATGGGCAATGACCAGCCCTGGTCTGCCTTCCAGGGAAGTGTGACGAGGACCTGTGTGCCGTCAACGCGGCTGAGTGTTGCCCGGACCGTGTAGCGGTCGTCGGTTGCCTGGATAGTAATCGTTTCCACGGCGGGCAGTATGCCACAAGTTGGGGAATTGCCAAGCTCGACGGGCGACTGGCGCGCGAAGTCTACAGGTCAGGTTGCATGACTGGCAGGATAACGTGGAATTTGCTGCCAGGCAGCTTCTGCTCGTCGTGGCCCGGGCTCTCCACCCAGATGTGCCCGCCGTGTGCTTCCACGATGCCTCGCGCCACGGTCAGTCCCAGCCCCGGCCCTCCGGCCTTGAACTTCGTTCGACCGGACGAGTGCTGGGTGACGTCGCCGGTGCGGTAGAACTTGGCGAAGATCAGCTCCAGATGGTCCGGCGCAATGCCGATGCCGGTGTCCTGTACGACGACATCGACATAGGCATCCCTGGCATCAGGGGTGGGTGCCAGGCGACGCCCGTGGATGGTCACCTCGCCACCGTCAGGTGTGTATTTGATCGCGTTCGAGATGAGCTCGTCAAAGACCTTGATGATCTCCACACTGTCTGCTTTAACGCGGGGGAGCTCAACCAGACTCTCGATCGTCAACGTCTGGCGACGTTCCTGCATGGCGGGGACCACACTGAGCGCCAGGGTGGTCAGCAGCTCGTGCAAGTTGACGGACTTGCGGTCCAGTCTCAGGGTGCGGCTGTCGATCTTGACGACGTCCAGCATGCTGTCGACTATGTCCCGCATCCGCCGCGCCCCAACGACAATACCGTCAACCAGCTGTTTGCGGAAAGCGTCGGACACAACGGCCTCGTCATCGCTGAGCATCTGGCTGTAGCCGTTGATCAAAGTCAGCGGCGTCCGCAGCTCGTGCGAAACCACGGTGATGAAGTCGGACTTGCTGCGTTCGAGTAGTTCCAACTGCTGATAGGCTTCCTCAAGTTCCGCTGTGCGCTGCGTGACCTGTGCTCCGAGGTCTTCGTGGCGCTGGACGTTGCGGAGCGCGACCGCGACTTGATCCGCGAGGGTAGATAGGGCGGCGATATCGCCCTGTGAGAACGCATCCGTCTGTTCGCTCTGGATATCGAGCACGCCCAGAGGAGAATGTCCAGACCCGAGGGGCAGAGCCAGTTCCGATCGTATCCCCTCCAGTCCCTCTGCCATCGAGCGAATCGGATCGGTCTGCGTGTCGCGGGCGAGATACGGTCCGCCGGTACGGAAGACGTGGGCGATGATGCTCCCGGCTGCATTGATCGGAACAGCGCTTCCCGGGCCTAGTTCGGGCTGCTGAGTGCTGTATCTGCCGGCGCGGAGGAGGATGGAGTCGGCAGGTGGCACATTGCTCTGCATCCAGATGCTGCTGTATCTGTGCCCGAAGCGATCCTCGATAAGGCTGAGGAACTCCAGCAGCAGCTGATCCAGGTCTTGGATCGAGGTGATCTGGTGGCTTACTTTGGCTGTGGTCTCCAGCCGTTCTGCCTGTTTGCGGAGGGCGTCGTTCGCAGCCTGCAGTTGACGACGCTGGAGGAAGAGCTCCAGGAAGACGCGCACCTTGCTCAGTAGGAGGCTTGGGAGGACCGGCTTGCTGACGTAATCAACGGCGCCCGTCTCGTACGCCCGCAGGTGGTGGGCTGCGTCTGACTCGCCGGCGCCGATGAAGATAGCCGGGAGGGCAGGGGAGTTGGTTCTCTGCCGGAGCTCGGAAGCCAGAGCATAGCCATCCATACCGGGCAGACGGACATCGAAGAGTGCGACGCAGAGTCCGTCGTCTTGTCCTGCTACGGCCAGTGCTTCTTCACCGGTCTGTGCTTCGAGGATGTTGACATCCAGTGTGCTGAGCGCATGGGCCAGCAGCCGACGGTTTTCCGGCTGGCCGTCGACGATCAGAACGCCTGGCTTGCTGCTGGAAGGCATCAAGGTTCCCTCGATCCGGTGCGAATATGACAAGGTATCTATGATTCAGTATAGGTGAAGAGCCAGGCGTCTGCAATGCTTCCTCGGGACCAGACACGTTACAGTATGGGGGCAAGTGTTACCACGGCTCTGTCTTCCCAATTGACGCATCGGCTCCTTCGGGTAGACTTACTTATCACATGGTGATGGTGATTTCTGCCAGTGGCACGGAGAATCCACGGACAAGCTGCCAATACCAGGGGAAAGGAGTCTGGCCGTGAGTGGACACACATCGGCAAAGCGCTTGACACAGACGGTTGGGTATCCCCGTATCGGCAGAGAGCGGGAGCTCAAACGGGCCCTGGAAGGCTGCTGGAAGGGCAACGTGGCCGCTGACGCGCTGATGGACACGTTCTGGGCGGTGGCGGAGGCGAGTTGGCGCTCGCAGGCCAGCTCGGGCGTCGACCGCATTGGCGTGGGTAGCGCGACGCTCTATGATCAGGTGCTGGACTGGACTGTGCGGTTCGGCTTGATTCCCGAGCGATTCCAGGGACTCGAGGGGCTGGATCGCTACTTCGCCATGGCGCGAGGTGTGCCCGGGATCCCGGCGCTGGAGATGACCAAGTGGTTTGACACTAACTACCATTATCTGGTCCCGGAGCTCGGCACTGAGATCTCGCCGGCGGCTGCCTACGGTGACTTCATCGAGCTTGTGAAGCGCGCGTGCGCCATTCTGGGGGATCGCGCTGTGCCGACCGTCATTGGTCCGGTGACTCTGCTGTCCCTGTCCCGCTTTGAGGGCGATATCGGCGTTGCCTTAGCAGCATTGGTGCCGCTGTATGCGAAACTGCTCCGTGAGCTAGTCGAGCTGGGCGTCGATGAGGTCCAACTGCACGAGCCGGTCCTGGTGCGCAGCGGCGCGGAAGCCTTGCGCTGGCACTTCGAGGCTGCGTACAGCTTGCTGGCCGGGCTGGGCCTTTCTCTGAATCTTGTGACCTATTTCGATGATCTGGGCGAAGCGTATCCCTGGGTCGTGGAGCTGCCCGTGGATGTGATCTCGCTGGACTTCACCCGCGGCGACAATCTTGGCTTGATCCAGCGCTATGGCTGGCCCTCCGGCAAGACCTTGGTTGCCGGCGTGGTGGACGCGCGCAGCGTCTGGCGGGGGCGCGCGGGGGAGACGGAGACGCTGCTTTGCGGACTCGAAGCTGCGTTACCGGAGTCCGCCCGGGATGCACTGAGCTTGGGCGCGTCTGCCTCGCTGCAGTTTGTGCCCTATGCCGCGGGTCGGGAGACCGAACTGCCTGACGCGCTTCGGGGTGTCCTTGCCTTTGCGGAGGAGAAGCTCCAGGAGCTACGTGCCGTGGCAGATGGTGAGTTGGCCGGGATGCAGGCCGCATGGGCGGCGTTCCGTGCCTTCTCGACGAACGATGCCGCTGTGCGCGAGCGGGTGACTGAGCTGACGGATGCGGACTTCTCTCGCGCCTTGCCGTATGCTGAGCGCCGGACGCAGCAGGTAGCGTTGCCAGCTTTCCCCACGACCACGATCGGTTCGTTCCCGCAGACCCTGTCGGTGC
>CBFCZM010000073.1:0-9674 GCA_965602565.1 uncultured Anaerolineae bacterium | reverse complement strand
ACAATGTCTGGCCCCTTTGTTCGAAGGTCTGGTCGCCTGACCAACCCTTTAAGCAAGATGAATTGCGCCAACCGAGGTTGCCCCACAGAGTAGGCTACGCACGCTGTGGTCACATCATGCCAGATATACACAGCCGAGCGTTGCGCTTGTACGTCTGGGGGCAGGTCGGGACGCGCAAACAGCTTATCCAAGACAGCTTGACGTGTTGGCTCCATCTGCTGCACATTCATTGAGGGAGTGTTCCGGCGCAGCCTGTATACGTAGACCAGTTCTGGCAACCAGGCAGCGCGTTGGTTGCACGCCAGAATCAACCGAAGGACGAAATCCACATCCTCAGCAGGGACTAGATCAGGGTCAAACCAATGATCCATGCCCTGCAGGACGCTGCGGCGAAACATACAGGCGAACAGGTTCGGGCGGCTTCCACACAGACATCCCAGCAAACTCACTTCCTCGTCTGGTTTTCCCGCATGCCAGGCGCGGCGCCACGATTCACCTTCCTGCTGAACATGAAAGCCGGATCCCACGAAGTCCACATCTTGGTGCCCATTCAGATACAACACCTGACATTCCAGTCTGTGCGGCAAGCACAGATCATCATCATCCAACAGCGCGATGTAGTCGCCCGTCGCTGCCGCCAGACCGATGTTGCGCGCCTCGCTGCGCTCTGTATGCTTACTGAGCAGGTAGCGCACACGCCGATCAGCGATGTGCGCTACCACTGTTGCCGTGTCGTCGGTGGAGCCGTCGTCGACGACAATGAGCTCTAGATCAAACCATGTTTGGTCTAGAACGCTTTGGAGTGCCTCTGCAAGCAACGTAGCTCGATTGTAGGTGGGGATGATGAAACTGACCGCCGTCATAGCCCCGCTGTTGCCGCCGAAAGGAATACTGAATCGAGGGAGTCGCTCGCATTCACCTCACCCAGATCAGCCAGGATGTCCGCTTCGCTGTATGTGGCAACTTTCGGTACCACATAAACTCGGAGTTCTTTCGTCATCTCAGTCGTCGGATATTCTTTCACAGCCATATTGCTTCCTCCATTCTATGATGCTGACTCAATTCGGCCAATTGGGCGCCCAGTACATACCCAAACCACCAACGTTCACTCGGGTTTCTGCAGCAAGCCTCGTTCTGAGAATACTCTCAGTGTCTCCATCACATCAGCCAACACGTCATGGTCTTGTGGTATCGAGAACCGGCTGCGCATGCTCTCTGCTATATCCTCCGGGCTATGCTGGGCATCGCACAGATCCCAGACAAGTCTCGCCGTGGGGTTAAGGACATGCAGCACTTCCATTGCTCCGCTATGTAGAATCAGCTCATCATCGACTTCACTGGCCAGCAGGTTAGTGTTCTGATGAGGACAGTTCGTCTGCATAGCGGTGACCCCCTGTTTCGGCAGGAGCTGAACTCGCTGCCACTGGTGAGTGAAGCAATGTCGTCACTCACCAGCATACCGTAGAACAAGCGCACAAGCAAGTCAGATGAGACGCTCTCTAGAGCGCAAAATGCTACCGGATGGAGCCGTGACAGCCGAAGACAGAACGAGTATTGTTGAGCAACATAGTCTCCAGAATTCTGCCACCACCTATAGTGGCCCCCAAGAACTGGATCACATGCTAAGTGAGAGTAGAGTACGGATCTGAGAGCATGCAGAGGACAGAAGGGTGGACGGCTTTGGCGCTGGTGAAGTTCATCAGAGTCTGGTGACCTTGGTCTGACAGGTTGGAACCCTCACTTGTTCTGTCTCTTTCGTGATCCAACACTTGGGGGCACCTTGCAGATGATATCTGGCCAGCGACCGGTGGCGCTGCCGATACGAGAGCAACAATTCCCGACTCCCACGCAATTTGGCCGCCCTCCACCCTTGAAATCCCCTCACTTTGCCCCTAGAATAGAACAAAAGGTCTACATCCAAACACGTGAAAGCACCTTAACACATCCACCACACCAGGCGACCGTGCACTCAACATCTCGCGATCGCCGGCACACAGGCCGCGCGGGCCTGACAGGGAGCAAGCCGTCTCTCTATACCCCAATTTTACGAAACAAACCCATTTTGTAGCGCCCCATGATCCGGCGGCAGCTCCCGGCCGAAAGAGACCCACGTGACGGTTCAGTCACGCGCCGCGTCCATATATCCTGCCGGCTCAGACTAAGCCGGATCTCCGGCGCGCCGCTCAAGTCCCCGACGAACAGGTCAAGGTCACCATCGCCATCGTCAGACACAGATTCTGCAACCACGAATCCTCATGAATCTTCTCCGAATTCGCGAAGATTTGTGAGGATTCGTGGTTGTTTTTGGTGTAGCAGCAGCAACTTCTAGCTCAGCCCACTAGCCGATACCCCAAGCCAGCGCCCACTCCGGCACCCAGAAAGTCCCGACGCGGAAGCCGTAGCGCACCACCAAGGACGCGACAAACACGAGGATGCTGGCCCCGATCAGCACGTAGTCCCGGCGCTTGTAGCTCAATACGTGGATCCAGGTGCGCGGCTGTGTTGCGAAGCACCGCAGGTCCATCGCATTGGTGATGTCCTCGCCGCTGAGGATAGCGTTCATCGTCACCGGCACGACGAGCGGGGCCATTTTGCGGATCTGCGCGATGATGCCGCCTTCGAGCTTCTCGACCTCATAGCCACGGGCCTTCTGCGCATCCAGCGTCGTGTTGAAGTCCCGCGCCAGCGTGGGCACGAAGCGGAACGCCAGGTCCATCGAGAAGGCGAAACGGTCCGGCACCCCTATCCGGCGGAAGGTCACGCCATAGTGACGGGGGTTCATCGTGTAGGGGACGATCAGGAACAGGCCCGAGATTGAGAGCATGCGCACAACTTGAGAGACAGCAAACCACACCCGCTCGACCGTGATGGTGGGGTGGATATCCAGCCCCAGGATCCGCCACTCGGTCCGCCACAGCACGTGCCCTGCCCCCAGGACCTCCTCAGACCC
This sequence comes from uncultured Anaerolineae bacterium, assembly GCA_965602565.1. GTDB lineage: Bacteria > Chloroflexota > Anaerolineae > B4-G1 > SLSP01 > PWVB01. The sequence goes on along the minus strand of CBFCZM010000073.1, from coordinate 6,724 downwards.
ACCGCGCCCCGTGAAGAGCGTGTTCAACGCCACGATGCCCACAGCAAAGACCAGGATAAAGATCCAGGCTCGGCGTGTCTCTTCCCACGTCACCTTCGCCAGAATGTACTGGGCCACGACTATGGCCAGGAAGAAGAGTAAGAGCCGGATATCCCAGAACAGGGTGAGGGCAAAGAGAACGAGGAAGGAGAAGATCCACCGAGCACGCGGATCAGCTTTCTCCACGAGACTGTCGCGAGTCCGATACTTCCAGGTTACGAGCATATCACGTCTCCCAGGCAGGTCGGCCCTGCCGGAACCATCAACAGGGCCGGCCTTCTTTGCGTGCTAACGTCCGGACCTCGAGACAACCGCGTCGTACGCAACCATCAAGATCGGCACGAGGACGAGGCCGTTGATGGTGTTGCTGAGGAAGGAGGGGAACCAGTACCCGACCACGGCGGTGTTGAAATCGAGGCCGCTGAGCGGGATCTCCAGCAGCGAGGGCACGATCATGCCCACAGCAGCGGCAATGACGACCAAGATCTCGGCCTTGATGATCGTGGCGGTCTCCTTGTAGGAGGTGATGCCCAGTGCCATCAAGCCGGGGATTAGGCCCATAAGGCCATTACCCAGGTCCCAGGACCACCAGAAGCCGAATCCCGACAGGAAATCGCCGAGAACGTTGCCCAGGAACCCCGCGATGAAGCCGACGACGGGGCCGAACGCCACACCGAAGAACATCGGGATGGCCACAGCCGGCCGCAGCGTGATGTTGCCGGCGGCGGGGAGAGCAATGAAGTTCGTGACCCAGGAAAAGACACCATACAGCGCAGCCCCAATGGCAGCGTAAACGACCTCACGTGTACCGAAACCCCACAGTGACTTCTTCTCCATAACAAACCTCCTAGTTGATAGCAGCCCTGAATGAACTCACTTCCAAGAAAGCTCCGCAACCGAAAGCAAACACGTGGTCCCTGTCCACCTCCTTTCTGTGTACCAGGTGCCATTAGCGCCAGTCAGTCGCCTGCGTGCGCCAGCATCTCGGCCCGCATGAAGGCACCCGTAGCCGGAAGCATCTCCAGATTGAGTTTGAGCAGTGAAGTGGGCACGATCCGGCAGCGCAGGAGCAGGTCCTCGTCCTTCAGGACCTCGGCGGGCGGCCCATCCGCCGCGATCCTGCCCTCGCTGACCAGCACGACCCGATTCGCATAGCTGATGGCGAGGTCGAGATCGTGCGTGATAAAGATCACGGCATCAAACCCCGGCATCTGCAGGATCGCATCCATAAACGCTGTGTAGTTCCAGTAGTCCTGCCCCGACGTAGGCTCGTCCATCATCAGAATGCGCGAACGCATCGCCAGCACCGCCGCGATGCTGATCCGCTTCTGCTGCCCGAAGGAGAGCGCCAGTGGCGGTGAATCGCCATGCTCGCTCATGTTGACTACATCGAGGGCCCACTGTGTATCCCGCTCCACCTGTTCCTTGTCGTAGCCCAGATTGCGGGGGCCAAATGCAAGCTCCTCTGCCACGGTTGGGGCAAACAGCATCTGCGAGGGGCTCTGGAAAACGTAGCCTACCGTGCGCGCGGCCTGGGCGACGGAGATATCCCCCGTCTCCCGACCCTCAAGGACTACCACGCCCCCTGTCGGCTTGAGAAGGCCCAAGGCGTGCTTGACCAACGTGGTTTTGCCGGCCCCATTGGCTCCCAGGATCGCCACGATGTCGCCCTTGCGGACCGTGAGGTTGACGTCGTGCAGCACATCGGAGAGCGTGGGATCGTACGTGAAGGCGACATTCTCAAAGGAGATCAGCGACTGTCCCCCGTCGGGTTTCACGCCCACCTCAAACGTCGGCGCAGGCAGTGATTGGGCGCGCTCATAGACCACGGGAGCGGGTAGCTTGACCTCGTGATAGTCCAGGGTCTGCATCATATCCGCGGGCCCGCCGAAGTAGGCCGTCTCACCGTCCCGCAGGTATAGCACCGTGTCCGGCTCAATGCGCAGCACGTCCTCGACCCGATGCTCGACGAGCAGGATCGCAGCGCCCTCATCTGCCAGGCGGCGGAAGAGATCCAACGCTTCACGGGCCGACGCGCTGTCAAGGCTCGCGAGTGGCTCGTCAAGGAGCAGGATCTGAGGTCGCATCGCCAGCGCGCCGGCCAGCGCCACCTTCTGCTTCTCACCGCCCGACAGGTTGAAGGTCTCGCGGTCGCGCAGATGGAGGATTCCCAGGTAGTCGAGCGTTTCGTCCACCCGATCCAGGATCTGCCGGCGGGGCATTCCCAGGTTCTCCAGACCGAACGCGACCTCATTCAGCACATAGCTGCCCACGATCTGGCGCTCCGGATCCTGCAACAGGGTCCCCACCGTCTGGGAGAGGTTGCCCATGCTCATGCCGCGGGCATCTTGACCGAAGATCCGGATCGTGCCCGCCAAGTCACCACGGTAGGCACTGGGGATGAGACCATTGACGCAGCGGATGAGCGTGGTCTTGCCGCACCCGCTTGTTCCGGCGACCAGCATAAGCTCGCCCGGATGAAGATCCAGCGAGAGGTCTCGAAGAGCGGGTTGCTCTCGGATGCGGTACCGGAACGTCAGGTCGCGAATGCTCAAAGGGACAGAGCGGTCATATGGGTCCACAGACACCTCCCCACCAGGCTTGACCTACTACCAGTATAGCGGTCTGACGCCGTACCGCAAGCGGTACGGTTGAGAAGGTAGGAGCTCGTATTCGTTCAGGGGACTCTGCCGTCCGTACTCAATAACCGGCGTCAGCCGTGGTTCCGCACGAGTAGCGGGGGGAGGCGAAGTGGCACTTCGACCTACGCAGACCGGCTTCAGGCGCTCTGCGTTCTGCGCTGGGCGAAGCCCCCTCCGCGGACAGGTTCCACCACGCAGGTGCTCAGTGGATTCATCTGCCTCAGCGGTTCAGCGATTCAACAACCCACCGATGGTAGCGTCCTGCACAAGGGCTCGTGGCACCGCAAGTGTCTGCACGCGGGTCGAAGTGGCACTTCGACCTACTCGGAATGGTACGGATGGGGTGTCTGCTGTTGTTGTGGCATTTAGAGCGTAGCAGCGGGGGGCGCGGTTCCCGCCATAGGGAGGAGCGGCCGAAAGAGACGAGGCGGCCCGGGGGTCGCCTCGTCGAACTCTCAGAACTCGCGGTTACTTTGCGTACTCGACTGCGCGGGTCTCGCGGATGACCGTCACCTTGATCTGACCGGGGTACTCCATGGACTCCTCGATCTTGCGCGCGACCTCTCGGGACAGACGTAGGGCATCAAGGTCGTCGACCTCGCCGGGGCGGACAATGAGACGGATCTCACGGCCAGCCTGGATAGCGAATGACTCCTCAACGCCGTTGAAGGATCGGGCGATCTCCTCCAGCCCACGAATGCGCTTGATGTAGAACTCGAGGCTCTCACGGCGAGCACCGGGCCGGGCACCGGAGATCGCATCGGCGGCCTCGACAATCACGGCCTCAATGCCTTGCTGCTCGGCCTCGTGGTGGTGCGCCTCGATACAGTTGATCACGGCCTTGGAGACGCCATACCGGCGCGCCAACTCCGCCCCGATGGTCGCGTGAGTTCCCTCGACCTCGAAATCAACCGCCTTGCCGATATCGTGCAGCATACCCCCAAGGCGCGCCACATCGGTGCTGGCGCCCAACTCGGCCGCCAACAGACTGGACAGCTTAGCTACCTCAACAGCATGCCCAAGCTGGTTCTGACCATAGCTCGTGCGGAAGTACAGCCTGCCCAAGAGCTTCATCAGCTCGGGATGCAGGGTGGGAATGTCGGCTTCGTAGACCGCTCGCTCGGCCTGCTCCCGCATCACTTGATCGACCTCGTTTTCGGCCTTCGCCAGCACCTTCTCGATGCGGGCCGGATGAATGCGCCCATCGGCAACCAGGTAGTGCATCGCGCGCGCGGCTATCTCGCGACGAATGGGATTGAAAGAAGAGATCGTGATCAGCTCGGGCGTATCGTCGACGATGACATCGACGCCGGCCTTCTGCTCAAATACGCGAATGTTGCGCCCTCCGCGACCGATAATGCGGCCCTTGAGCTCATCGGACGGGATTTCCACCGACTTTGTCGTCAACGCGGCAACCTGTTCGGACGCCAGACGCTGAATCGATGTGCTGATGATCTTGCGGGCACGCTCGTCAGACTCCTCCTTCGCCCGCAGCTCTTCCTCACGCATGACCCGGGCCATATCCTGCCGGGTCTCTTCAGCCACCCGCTCAAGTAGCACCCCGCGGGCCTCCTCGACCGTCAGATTCGCGACCCGCTGCAGCTCCTCCAGACGCTGGGCCTCGACCTGTTCAAGCTTGTTCGAGCGCCGGTCCAGCGTGCTCTGCCGCTTGCTCAGCTCCTGATCGCGGCGATCGATGCGCTCCTGGCGCCCATCAACCTGCTCGCGGCGCTTTTGCAGACGATCCTCCTCCCGACGAAGTTGCTGCGCCCGTCCCTCAAGCTCCGCCTCAAGCTCCTGGCGGAGCTTCAACGCCTCATCTTTGGCGTTGAGCACGATGCCACGGGCCTGCTTCTCAGCCTCGTCCAACAAGCGCGTGCGCATCGCCTCCAGGTTCCCAAGCTCCTGCTGGAAACGCTGTTGGCGGATCAGATATCCCAGCACACCACCGCCGGCCAAACCAAGTATCAGTGCAATAGCACGCCATATCCATACATTCATTCAGTCCTCCTCGCTATTGTCATCAATGAGTTGAGGGAAGTCCTCGGCAGCGAGAATCTCCTGGATCAGACCGCTGGAGAAACCACGTCTGGCCAAACGCGCGTACAAACGGCGGCGGATCTTATCTGAGGGTAGATGCTGCAAACGACGAGCTTGCTCCCGCGCCACTTTGCGCACAGCTGCGAGCTCATCATAGTCATCCAACGCTTCCTCAATCGTCTCCGAAGCCACGCCTTTCTGCTGAAGCTCATACCGCAGCGTCCGCACACCTCGCGGGCGGAATCGAGCACGGTTGTCAATCCAGTACCGCGCGAACTCAGCATCGTCCACCAAGCCCACGCGCTTCAGACGAGCAAGCACTTCCTCAACTGCCCCCTCCGGGTACTCCTTTTTCAGAAGATAGTCCCGTAGTTCGGCTTCGCTTCTCGGGCGATAGGAAAGATAGTCCAGTGCCCGACTATGTGCTCGCTCCAACCCGTCAACAGACGTCAGCTCGGCAATCGCCTCGTCAGACAGCCATGTGCCTATCTTGAGGTTGGCTGCAGCCGAGCCCGCCAAGCCGAACGCAAACTCACCCTCCAGGTAAACATTCACTCGGTCTCTGGATCGTTTCTGGGATTCCAGAGCACTGATCCTGCCGGCCATACGACTTCCTTAAGAAACGCAAAACGGCTATGGCGACAGTGCCATAGCCGTTGATTACGAATAGCAGAAGAAGGCTGCTGACCAGCTCAAGATCACGCAGGGGTTCCAGCAAACCTTGCGCAAGCTATGCCGTTAAGCGACACCTGGACCTGCTAAGGTGTCGTATCAGAGCCACTTCGCATTTCACAAAGACAACTGCAGGACAAACCCACAGTCTTCGATAATCACAACAGCGACAGCAACCTGCTACCCAGAGACTGCGCACATCAAGAGTCCAGGTAGAATACTCCTGCAGCTTGCCTACGAACCGGCGTTGGCTTCCCTGTCGCGACTCTTCTCACACTCAGGCCACCCTTACAGTCGCCTTTCAGCGTTGGGATCGCATCCGGTCCAGCAAGCTCTGAGCGTCTCTGTCCTCTATAGCCAGTCTCCTCAACTTCCATACTAACAGGCATATTGTACACCACTCTGCAGTAAAAGGGAATAGGTCGCTTTCCAGGGGTGCCTTCGTCTCTTGCCAAGAACGACTTCCGGGCTATAATGGACTCCATCGTGCGCCACCCTAGCTCAATCGGCAGAGCAGACGCTTCGTAAGCGCCAGGTTCTGGGTTCAATTCCCAGGGGTGGCTCAAGGAGCCCCGACACACCGGGGCTCTTTCAATATACGGGAATCCACCATCAATGCGGATCAAGCACGGTATGAACAGGCTCTGGGCGGGGTTGGGAAACCAGATGCTGGCTATCCTGACCTTGGTCCTGCTCCTCAGCATCCAGATTGCCGCATTCAGCCTGCCACAGATTCCCGTTCCCCCCACCGAAAGCACAGCCTTCAGCCGTTGGCTCGCAGAACTCCAGCCCAGTCTCGGGAACCAGACCCGGCTCCTGGCCTCCTTGGGCCTGCTGACCCTTCGCGGATCCTGGCCTATGCGCCTGGGACTGGCGCTTCTGACCTTGGTTGTCGCCGCCAATCTCGACGCTCTCCGCGAATCCTGGGAAGAGTCGCTTCGGTCACGTTCCCAGATCGGCCGGCTGCTGCTCTGCATAGGCGGCGTCCTGATCATTGGCGGCTGGGGCGGACAGATGCTCTGGGGATGGCGCGATCCCGAGGTCATTGCCTGGCCCGAGAGTGATATCGTGCTCCCTGAGCGCGACGTATCCATCGCACAGCCACGTGGCCCATTATCCGTCTGGGCGGGGCAGTACGGGCTCTACACGCTCACGCGTGGGAAGCGTGTCGGCCTGGAGATTCAGGTCGCCGACGCCGGCGAGACCCGGCTGGGCCTGCTTCCCTCGGTCAACGAAGCCCCTCAGGATTCGCTGCGTGTCGCATTCACCACGGGAGACCCTGAGGCCTTCTTCGCTGTTCCCGAAGCGGGGCTGATCTTTCGCCTCAACCA
>CBFCZM010000072.1:0-9778 GCA_965602565.1 uncultured Anaerolineae bacterium | reverse complement strand
ATCGGCGATCGCGATCTCCACGCGCTCCAGATGGATCGCGTCCTCGGCGACCCGGCCTATGGCGTGAGATGGAAGTGGCTCGCCGGTGCTGCGAAGTACATAGATCCCGTCGGCTTCCGCGACGACGGTGACTGAAGGATCTGTCACTTTGTTGGTGATTGCTTCGTTGATGCCTCGTTCATCGAGGGGATAGGCGGGGGCCTTGCGATCAAGGACGAAGCAGTCGATAGCGTCCTCTCCGATTCTGATCCACGGGTAGTGGTAGATGTCGGCGCGCAGTGCAAGGTGCGGGACGTAATGGACCTGCGCTGCCACCTTTGCATTGTCGGGCACGGTCTCCAGCAGTTTCATAGCGATCCGATCGTGGTCAGTGATCTGATAGTCTGCGGCAGTGTAGCGTCCCCCCAGTGGCGCCTGGCTGAATAGCGCGTAGCCAACTGCCGTGCAGGCCAGCAGCCAGACCATTGCTGCGCGCTGCCATTGGTTGGGGATGCGCTGCCAGCCGACAGCGACGGCGCCGAAGATCACCGGCAGGATGGTGGCGGGATACCACTTGTCCAGCGAGAGCATATCCACGTCGGAGCTGATCAACATCAGCCCAACATACGGCAGGCACAGCGCAATCCAACGAGGCTCGAGGAAGGGCAGGATCAGGCCGGCCGGGAGCAGAATCCGGCCGATACCCTGTAGCTGCAATGGGCCGAGAATCTGCCTGGCCAGGTCTAGCGGCGCGCGTAGGATCGCGCCGGCGATTTCCCCGTAGCTGCCGCCCAGGTTGCTGAAGTAGTAGAGCTCAGGATAGATGAACTCGTGTCCCTCGGCGGCGCTGAACTGCGGTATCACGTAGAGGCTGATGCCCAGGAGCCAGACTGCGCCCAGCACCATCATGCCAAGCCCCCAGCGCCACTCTTTCTCCACGAGCAGCAAGTAGAGGCCCGCTGTGGCCACATAGAGGCTGACGCTCTCCTTGGCCAACACCGCCACGGCAAGCCCGAAAATCATTGTACCTCGGCGATGTGTGCCCAAACCGTAGAGGCCCAGCGCCAGAAAGGGCATGCCGAATACGATGCGGCGCACCTCAAACAGTGCGACGCTGTGAAGCGCGGGGTTGAGGTAGTAGGCCAGCAGAAACCAGAGCGCGAGGTGCGGGTGTTGGGGCTGCCGCTCCAGGAAAAGCCGGTAGAGGATCAGGCCTGTCGCCGCCGCATTGACCGCCTGTATCAGAAAGAGGACCCTCTCACTCTGGAAGAGCACCACGAAGGGCGATGCTACCGCCATAATCGGCGAGAAGTGGTTACTCAATATGCTGCTGTAGGTGATGGTTTCAAAGAGGAACCGACCGTGGAGTGAGTTCCATACAGCCTGCGCGAACCGCGCGAAGTCATACGTGCGCGTGTTGAAGGCGCTGTGTTTCGCGTTCATCAAACCATACGACACGATCACAAAGATGAGCGCCATGGCCCAGGGCGCATAGATCTTCCAGCCCTGAGCTGGGTGAGGCGCCGTCTTCGGGTGCTTCTTGCCGCCGTTGCCGCTCGTCATCAGGTGGTGGTCTCCATCCAGCATCGTCCTTTGTCCGCGCCGGCGATTCGGTCATATCAATACCGGACTGGGTCTAGACGTGCTCACCTACCGGGTCATCGTCGCTTTGTCGCTTTATCGCTCTATCGCTTCATCGCCTCACTCTGCAATGGGCACCACAATGAAGGCCTCGCCACTTGGCAGCAGCAGCGGCTCTCCGGTGTTGCTGTCATAGATGCCGAGGCGGAGCGATAGTGTGGCGGGGTCCTGGTCGCCGGGCCAGCTCAACGTGTGTATGTCGCGGATGGCCGATCCTGGTGATAGCACGCTCGTGGGACGGTGGGAATCCGCCGGCCAACCGTCGTGCTGGGCCAGCAGCTGCCCGGCGCCGTCGATGACGTGGACGAAGACCGTGAGGTTTTGATCCGTTTCAGCCTCCATCCGCCACAGGAGTGAGACGCGCACCGTGGTGGTGCCGAGGTCTGCCATCGTCACCTCGAAGCGTGTTCCCTCTCTCGCAATATCTGCGCCATAGCCGGTCAGCGTCATCAGGCTGCCCCAAGTGTCTCCGCGGACGACCTGCGGCGCCAGGAAATCCGTGCGCTGAAACAGATAGAAGCTGTCTACCTGCTGAACGATGGTGTGGTTGACTGAAGCCAGGTAGTCATAGGCCCGGGATGTGTACTCGCCCAGTGAGAGTGGGTAGGTCCCCATGCTGAGATCCAGCGCGACCACGTCGGCCGTTCTGCCTGCGGTGATCCAGGGATAGAGATAGATCTCCTCGCGGTGGGAGAGGTGCGGGACGAGCGCGTCTTGAGCCGCAACCGATGCTGAGGTGGGTACCTGCTGCAGGGCTCGCCGGACCAGACGATCGTGGGGCACGGTCTCGTAGTTGCGGGCCTTGAAGGCTGTGCCGGGCCAGAGCGGGCTGTACAGCAGCCAACCCGCCGCACTTGCGAGAAGCAGTAGGCCGGCCGCCGGCCGCCTCCAACGCTTGCCCAGTCGCTGCAGACCCAGTGCCACTGCCCAGAAGAGATAGATGAGCAAGATCGACGGATACCAGTCCTCCAGCCGCCCCAGTCTGGGCACTGTGCTGGCAAGTAAGTAGGCCAGGTTAGGTACCATAAAGGCTGCAATCTCCGGGGCCAGAACGAAGAGGAAGGCCGCCGGCCAGAGGAACTTCGCCAGAGCCCAGAGGCGGTCCGGTCGCAGCATATAGGTGAAGATCAAGCCCGGCTGTTCGATCAGGGTTGGTATGATCTCAGCCAGCGAACCGCCCAGGTAGCCGTAGCCGTCGCGTGCATGACTGTAGGCCGTCTCCGCGTTAAGCGCAGGAAGCACCGCAAAGGGGACCAAGACGACATAGGCGCCCCCGACCAAGACCAGGGGAATGCCAAGCTTGGGCGTGCGCTGTGCGAGCCAGACGTATAGACCGACGCAGATCACCGTGAAGGCCATATCCTCTTTGCATAGCAGTGCGATTGCCAGCGGGACCACCATCCAGCCGTGGCGCCGTCTCAGCATCAGGGAGAGGGCGAGGGATGTGGCGAACATCGCCAGCGTCAAGCGGCGAAACTCTACCAGGGTTACCTGATGGAGGCTTGGGTGCATCAGATAGGCTGCGTAGACCGCCAGACCCAGCCACGGATGATCGTCACGCACAAACCGGTAGATGAGGAATCCTGCACCGGCCATCAGGATGGACTGCGCGATGAAGAGCAGGCGTACGTTGGGCCAGATCCAGAAGAACGGGGCGTAGAGTGCGAGGGCGGGTGAGAAGTGGTTGCTGATGACCAGGCTCTCGCTGAGCGTTATGCGATAGGGTCGACCCTGCGCGGTGTTCCAGATGGCCTGGTCGAATTTCGCCAAGTCGAGCGCCCGTGTGCCGAAGCCGTCATGTTTGAGAATCGTAAGCGTCGAGAATGTGACCGTGAACAGGATGAAGAGCGCGATCGCGATGCGGTCTGTGAGCGTCAGAGCCCGTAGCCAGGCTCCGGCAGCCTGGCTACAGGCTCGATATTTGGTCCTTATTGCCGATTGCATAATCCCTGATCATATCGGCAATGGTCGGGAAGTCAATCCAGGGCCACCGAGGGGGGGGGCTTGATCGATGTCATGTGCGACAGCGTCCTCTGCTCTGGTGTGGCCCGACGATTCCTGCGGAACCGGAGCCAGCACCTCGTCGATCAGGGCCATCAGCTGGATGCGCTGTGAGGTGATGGCGTCTTCGTCCCGTCCGGGATGGAGGATCTCCTCAACTCGTTCTCTGAACTGCTGTGGCACAATCGCAAAGTCGTCGGTGAAGTGCAGATTCTTGCCGTCCCCGGGGCAGTAGGCGTCGTTGAGCGCAAAGCGGATTTGGAGCTGGTCGTGGACCAACTTCGTGGTCAATCCAGCCAGGAAGACCAAGTCCCTCCGCTCGACCTTGTTGGCGTAGTGATAGTCCTCCCGCTAGTAGCGGAGCGAGGCCACGTGCTTCTTGATGATGGTCTCTTTCAGCTTGCCAGGATAGGCGCGTGCTTCAGGGGCTCCGCTGCAAGATTGCGTACCCTATGCAGGGCTTCGAGCTAACTTGAGGCTATGCCAGCTGTTCCAGCGCGTGCACGACTTCGATGGGACCTGTGTTCTCCGCTGGTGTACCAGACATCACCTGGGCGATGGAAGCCAGACGCGTACACGCCGATATGACTAGTCCGAGATCCTGCTCTTTCGGTGTGGCCCCGGCCAACCGGACGAAGTTGCCGCTGTAGATGCGCTGCAGCACGTCATCGGGAAGCGCAAGGCCTCGGATGATGCCGTCGTCGGGCTTGCCGAGAAGGAAGTCTACAGTCTCGGGCACCCGGAAGGTATCCTCGCTCTCGAGCCAGCGGTAGATGATGCCTGCGCGGGCCGGTCCCTCTTCGAGGGTATTGCGGCTCGCGATATCGGTGCCGTAGACGATACGGTCAGCGTACTTGAGGAAGAAGTCACGCGCTGCGTCGACATCGTGGGACATGTTGTAGAGCATCTCGATGCCGGGGGTGAGGTCAAAGCAGATGCGGGGATGTGCGTCCATAAAGCGACTCGCCCGCGGCAGATCTGCTGAGAGGAAGTAGAAGTGTGCGAAGATGATGTTGAGATCGGGATGCTTCTCCAGTACGTCGTCCACTTCCGTGTAGAGCGTCTCTTTCTGAACATCGTCCGGGCCATAGCCCCAATTCCGCTCGCGGGCCCACGCCGGGAGCGTCTCGGGGTTCCAGAACTCCTCTGGGTCGTTGACGTGCCACACAATCGGGAGGCCCAGCTCCTCAACATGTGCCCAGTAATCCGCGAAGTAGCTGTCGGTGACGGGGATATCCATAATCTGGCGGGAGGTGGGCTTGCCCTCGATCATTTTGATTCCGTCGCAGCCCATTTCGACGAAGTCGTCCAGTTGGTCGGTGAGACTCCGCGTGACAACCTTACCGTCTGAGAGCTTCGCGCCATGGTTCAGACCGGCAAAGACGTAGAAGACGTCCGGGTGCTTCGCTTTCATATAGAGAGACTGCGGCAGCCCCATACCGGTCTTGGGGTCCTGGATGGACACCAGCCCGATCTTGTCAATCCCGGATGCCTCACGGATGGCCAGGATCCTGCCCTCACTGGAGATGGGTCCCATATGGACGTGCCCATCTGTGATACTCCCGCTGAACTTGGAGCTCCATTCACTCATTGTCTATCTCCTATGGTCTACGTTGATGGTGGAGTGACTACGTCCGCCCTTGCTGCTTCAGACTGTGGGCTCTGTATTGCATAGTTTACACCCGAGCGGGCAAGAGGCCAAGACGCGTTGCTCTTGCATACGTATCCGTTGACGGTACCCGGCGGCCAAGTTCAGGCGTCGTAGGCCCTATGGTATAGGTCACGGATTTGGCGTGTTAATCGTCGTCTTCGCCATCATGTTTTCAGTTGTAGGCGTCCCGGGTCTCCTTGTCAGCCATCGTTGGCGCGGTGAGCGACTTCCATTCAGGGCCGTTCCACGTTCCCAACTTCGTGTGCATATCCAGATACTTGGTGGGGATGGGGTGGGTGCCCACCGCGATCTTGACGCCGAAGCGGACCTCAAGAAACGCCTTGAATGTCTCAATGTAGGGGCAGGGCGGGTAGCCGACGACCAGGCCGGTTGCCAGGTGAACGATCTCAGCGCCGTTCCTGACCATCTCTTCGCACGCATACTCGACGTTGCCGCCGGGACAGCCATCGCATGAGGTGTAGCCTACCAGTTCCAGTTCTTCTGTCTCGGGATAGGTGTCAAAGGCACCCTCGTGGTTCTTCAGCGCGCGGAGGCACTTGCCGCCCGCGCAGCGGCGATAGCGGTCACAGATGATGATGCCGATCTTGGTGGTCATGTTCTCTCCTTGGGTGATGACGCACCCAGTGTAGGCACGCCAGGGAACGGTGCAAAGGGCGCGGTGCAGGAGCGAGCATCTTGCTGGGGCAACCGTGGGCAGCGTACTCAGCCGAGCATCTGCTCAACGCCGCTCAACTCAGCCAGGAAATGGGTCTTGTTGCCCTCATCCTCGATGTGGTCCGCCGCTCGCATGCCCAGGTCGGCATATGATCTGGCACTCTCGGCATCACCGGCAACCGCGTGCGCCCGGGCCATCGCCTCACAGGCAAAGGCGACGTCGAAGTCGCCGATCCCGCTCTCTTCGCAGATCGCGAGGCAGCGTCTTGCATGCGCAAGGGCAGGCTCCGGACGATTCAGCACGGCGTAGACGCGCGAGATCTGCCATTCGCCCCGTTCGAACTCCAGTGGGGTGCCGATCTCGCCCCAGTGGAAGCGCGAGGCGTGCGCTGCGTGAACCATCCTGTCATCGTCCTCAGGTGTCCGGTCCGCCTTGTCCAGCAGGTCCCAGGTCAGGTTGAACAGAGTTATGGCAAAGGTCCGGTGCCATTGCTGTTCTGCAGTAGGATTCTCCGGCATGATGTCTATCTCCTTGCTCAGGTCATTGGCTATTCGCGCGTACGCCAGGTGTCGAGCACGGCGCGGACCTTGGCGAGCTGCACCGCGACCTCGGCGTACTCGTTCTTGCCAGTGTGGTGCTCGACGCTCCAGTAGCCGTCGTACCCGGCGTCGCGAAGCATTGTCATGCACTCGGTCAGCGGGCCCTCGGCAATCTGCCAGGGGATGTGGGTGTGCATGGCGTACGGCGCCATCTGGGTGTCGCCGTCGTCGGCCCGGAAGTGGAGTAGGATCCCGAAGCCGGGATGGTCGACGGCATTGCAGAGCTTGAGCATGTTCTCGGGTGTGACCTCGGTTCCCCAGTGGTTCTCGGGGCCGACTCGGTAGCCGTTGTCGTAAGCACGCTGACCGTACTCGCGGTAGCGCCGGACGATCAGATCGAACTGCTCGTCGCTCCAGACCTCATCGCGCCCCCCCGCATCGATCCGGATGGTCCTGGCGTTGAGAACCTCCGCTGCACGGAGATGGGCGATCGCGTTGCGGCAGTGAGTCTCGCGCACCTCAGCATCGTCCTCCCAGATATGTGCCTGGTCGACGCAGAGGTTGGCCAGGACCAGACCGCGCTCCCCCAGCGCGTCCTTCACCTTCGCCAGGTAGTCATCGTCGGTGCTGGTCAACATCCCGTTCCAGATATCTGCCGAATCGAGCTGGTAGCGGTACCGGCAGCTCTCCAGATAGCCGAATAGGTCCATTTGGCCGTTGCGCAGCAGTCCGTGAAACGCATAGGAAGCGATTGATACTTTCATGGGGATACCTACCTTTCGTGTAGTCTGGCGTTCTGGGCTTCTGTTGGGTCACGATTCACGATTCAGGAGCACTGCCGCCGCGCCGCGGTCAGCACACGTTCCCGACTGGTCATTTGGGCCACAGTGGGTCTCCTCTCATGGTGTCGCCGATGCCTAGACCGCGAGGGCGTCCAGCGACAGTGGGTCGAAGGTCGTCCGCAGTTCCTGCGTCTGCCCCGTGGCCGCGGCTCGGTAGCCGGATTCGATGATGTCGATCACGTGGCGGGCGTGGTCTGCCGTCACGATGGTGGGCGTATCGTCGCGAATCCAATCGACGAGCTGCATCATGTCCTCGAAGACGTGGTTTTCCCGCAGTTTGGCGTGGGGACCGACGACATGTGGCTGATGCTCACCGGTGCGCTTCAGGTCGACATCGCCGAACTTGGTGCCGATGATAGCGCCCTGCGTGCCGTAGAAGTTGGGGAAGAAGCCCTGCGTGAGGCCGCCGGCGACGGTGGCATAGATGATGGCGTATACCGTGTCGCCGAAGTCGATGGAGAGGATGGTTTGGTCGTCCATGTCCGTGGTGATCGCCCTATCGTGGTGGACCCGCTCAGGGATGGCGATCCCTGAGAGCGCGGTAACGCGCTTTGCCGGGCCGAGGATGCCGGTCAGGTTGTGCAGGACGTAGACCGTGACGTCGTACTGCGGGCCGCCGCCGGGTTTCTTGAAGTACCAGGTGGGGTCTACGCTGGTGAGGATATCCTCGCCGGTGCGGAACTCCTCGTTGAGGTGGTAGAGGCCGCTGCCGGCGCTGGTGCCGCCGATGGCCCACGCCAGCTTGCCTAGCTTGCCCTCCAGGATGGTGCGGCGGATGCGCTGGTTGTAGGGATGGAGCATCATGCCCGGCGAGGCCACAATCTTGATGCCTGCTTTCTCGGCAGAGGCGAGAAGCTTGTCAGCCTCGGCGACGGTGGTGGTCATAGTCTTGTTGAAGTGGATGTGCTTGCCCGCCGCGATGGCCTGCATGCCCTGCTCAAAGTGGAATCCGATGGGCGAGCACATGGTGACCGCGTCAACGTTGGGATCTGCCAGGAGCTCTCCGTAAGTGATGTAGGCAGCGTCGACGCCGTACTTCACGGCGGCAGCGGCGGCGCGCCCCGGTACCGGGTCACAGACGGCGGTCAGCCGCACTCTGTCCCGGATATCTTCTTGGCTCAGATGGCTCAGTGCGCCGCGAATGCCGATTGCGCCGGCGCCGACAACGCCCATACCGACTTTGCTGCTGGTCATGTAGTCTTTCCTTTCATCAGTTAGGACACACCGCGAATCAACGCGACTTCACGCGGACCAGGGGTCTCTCTTCGCGTGGATTGACGCTCATTCGCGGTTGTGGGTAGGCATCGGTCTTCTGACTACGGTAGATACTCGCGCCAGGACGTCTGCGGAGCCCAGTCGACGGTCTCGCGGAGCTTCTTGTTGGACAGGAAGGAGGCGTGGCCCTCAAGATCTCGCACAAGCGGGAGCAACTCGGGCATGTAGGCCTCGACGAGTTCGCGCGAAGGCTCCAGCGCGGTGGAGTCGTCCCCGTTGCAGAAGTAGGCACCGTGCGGCACAATCTCGGCGGCTTTCTCCATCAGCAAGCGCTGTGCCGAGGCGACGTCCTCACTGCCGATCCAGCACCAGAGCCAGGGATTCCAGCCGGTGACCGGCTTGGCGTTCTCCGCCATCCTGCGGCGGCGCCCCTCGTTGCAGATGCCGGCGGCGCGAACCATGTGGGTCCGCATGCCGTAGGCGCGCGTGTAGCTCGCCAGCAACTCCTCGCCCACCAGCTTGGAGTAGGAGTAAGAGTCCTCTACGTCGGCCGGGTGCGCCTCGTCCACGGGCAGGTACTGGTAGGGGAAGGGGCTGCCGCTGATGCGGTAGCCGTGGCCCAGGGCACAGTTGCTGCCCGTCATCACGAAGATGCCGACGTCCTGTGCCAGGGCGGCCTGCAGCAGGTAGTAGGTGCCCATGATATTGCTGCGCATGGTTGCGTCGAATGGGATGCCTCGTTCCTCAGCTTGAGCGCGCTGGCCCGGGTGATCGACCGGCCAGGGCTGCGCAGCCAGGTGCTGGATGGCGTCGAATCCGCCGCTCGCCAGCATACGTTGGCAGTCCTCAAAGCTGTTGATATCTCCCTGGACCCAAGGCCAGTTTTGGATCTCCTCCCCCGGCTCGCGCCGCGAGGAGAGGACCAAATCGTGGCCGGCTTCCTCCAGATCCTTGACGACGAACGGCCCGAGCCGTCCGCTGACGCCTGTGACTAGGACTCTCATATGCTGCCTCCTTAGTGTTGTGTGAATCTACAGCGTGTGATGTGAACTTACTTCGTGCCTCCGTGCTGGGTCCAGTAACCCGGTCGCAAACTGACAGTTTGCACTACGTCCGAAACGGCAGTGTGGCCGTGTCACGTCAGACTTGGCATGTGGAGCGCATCGCGGCGGCGTTCCCAGGTGTTGTACTCGAAGGATTTGGGGTACCGCGGCGGCAGATGTGAGACTTTGCT
>CBFCZM010000071.1:0-9857 GCA_965602565.1 uncultured Anaerolineae bacterium | reverse complement strand
GTCGTACCTTCAGCCTGCGTCGCCAGAACGGCCAGAATCGGGAACTCGTCGATCATGCGCACGACCGTATCTCCCTGGATCTCCGCCGGCCGGATCGCCGACGCCCGGATGCGGATATCGGCGATGGGCTCACCGCCTTGCTCACGCCGATCCGCCAGCACGAGGTCAGCCCCCATCTCGCGCAACACATCCAAGAGCCCCGTGCGAGTCTCATT
Organism: uncultured Anaerolineae bacterium; assembly: GCA_965602565.1. Taxonomy (GTDB): domain Bacteria; phylum Chloroflexota; class Anaerolineae; order B4-G1; family SLSP01; genus PWVB01. The sequence goes on along the minus strand of CBFCZM010000071.1, from coordinate 9,642 downwards.
CACCCCTACCCCAACGATGGTCACATCCGAGCCCGGCAGCACAATAGCTGCGGCGATCAGGAATGCTGCCGACGAGATATCGCCGGGCACCACGCGGTTGATTGAACGCAGCCGCCTGATCCCCGCCGGGTCGAGCCGGGCGGCGCACTTGTCGTAGGTGAGCGGACTTGGCCCGCCATCCAGGACCTCGACCTGCGCGGCAACCATCCGCTCCGTATGATCGCGCGCCGGCCCCGGGAGCCGTACTGTCACCGGGCCATCCGCATAGAGCCCGCCCAGCAAGATAGCGCTTTTCACCTGAGCGCTGGCCACCGTGAGCACATGTTCGGAACCGAGCAGCCCGCCGTGCCCGTGAATGATCAGCGGCCCGTGGCCATCCGTGTCCTCGATCACAGCCCCCATGGCGGAGAGCGGCTGGGTGATGCGACGCATGGGCCGGCGTAAGAGCTGCCTATCACCGGTCAACACGCTGTCAAAGGTCTGCCCGGCCAGGATGCCGGCCAACAGCCGCATCGTGGTCCCCGACCGCCGGCAGTCCAGCGGCGCGACAGGCGACCTGAGGCCGTGTAGGCCACATCCGTGAACGATCAGCGTGGTTGAGCTGCCCGCGGCATCATTCTCGATCTCAACACCGAGCTGGCGCATACACCCCAGGGTCGCCAGGCAGTCACCCGAGGGCAGGAAACCCTCTATCCTCCCCGTCCCATCGGCCAGCGCGCCCAGCATCAACGCACGGTGCGAGATCGACTTGTCACCCGGGACCGCGGCAACGCCGTGCAGAACGACGGGATTCGATTCAGAAGGGCTACGGACAGTCAGCCAGGTCATGCGTAATGCTCCCTCCGCGTGTTGCGGATATAGGCCAGTTTCTCCCGCAGGGCGTCTTCATCGGCCCGGTCGACCAGATCAGCGAGATCGGCGAGTTGCTCTCCGCAGATACGGGCAGCCTTGACGACTTCCTCGCGATTGGTTATCAGGATATCGACCATCATCGTGACATCGCTCCCGGCCACTCGGGAAGTATCCCGGTAGCCACCGGCGAGAATCTGCCAGACCAGCGGATCTGCCGACGTCGTCGCATCGGCTGTGCTGACCAAGGAGCACGCCAGAAGGTAGGGTAGATGGCTGATGGTGCCGACTAGATAATCCTGGCGCCGGCCATCGATGACAAGGGGCTGCGCCCCCACAGCCTCCACCAAGGCCTTGCCGAGCGCGAGGGCCTCGTCAGACGTACGCGCCAGCGGCGAGAGGATGAACGTGCGTCCGTCGAACAGCTCGCGCTCCGCAGCCTCACATCCGGAGATCTCCTTTCCACACATCGGATGTCCGCCCAGCGGCTGAACGTGATCCGGCAGCTGCTCCATCGCCTCCAGGATCAGACCCTTCGTGCTGCCGAGATCCATCAGCAACGAACCGGGCTGCATCCAGTCCCCTACTTGGCCCGCAAGCTGGATGATGGACCGCACCGGCGTCGCCAGCACAGCAATATCAGCCTCCCGAACCCCTGCCTCCAGGTCCGCAGTCGCCTGTTCGACAAAGCGGCGCTCCAATGCGCACGCCAACGTATGCGGATCACGGTCCACACCGATGACGTGCCCGCACCGGCCCTGAATGGCCCCAGCAAGGGAGCTGCCCATCAGGCCCAGCCCCACAACCGTCACGGTACACTCACAAAGTGGTCTCATCTGCGCACCTATATCGTACGTCCGACGGCCCCGGCAATCAGACGCAGCGAGGCCATCAGCTCAACAAAACGCGACGGCTTGAGCGACTGAGCACCATCCGACATCGCGGTCTCGGGGTTGGGATGGACCTCGATAATCAGGCCGTCCGCCCCAGCAGCTACAGCCGCCCTCGCCATCGGCGCGACCAGCTCCCACTTGCCGGTTCCGTGGCTCGGGTCCACCACGACCGGTAGATGGCTCAACTGCTTCAACAGAGGAATCGCGCTGAGATCCAGTGTATTCCGCGTGTAGGGTTCGAAGGTCCGGATGCCCCGCTCGCAGAGGATCACCCGGTTGTTGCCGTGCGACAGAATGTACTCGGCCGACATCAGTAGCTCCTCGATCGTCGACATCATCCCACGCTTTAGCATCACGGGGCGCTGCGACTCCCCCACCGCGTGAAGCAGCGCGTAGTTCTGCATGCTCCGGGCACCGATCTGGAGGATATCGGCATAGGTGGTGACCAACGGCACCTGTTCCGGCGACATCTCCTCTGTGATCACCGGATAGCCTGTCGCATGGCGGGCCTCAGCCAGCAAATTCAGCCCCTCCTGCCCCTGTCCCTGGAAGCTGTAGGGCGAGGTACGCGGCTTGAAAGCCCCACCGCGGATAACGTGAGCGCCGGCTTCCTTGACCGAGTGAGCAGCCGACATCAACTGCTCCCGGCTTTCCACAGCACAGGGCCCGGCCATAGCTATGATCTGTTGGCCACCGATCGACACGCCATTGATCGGGAACTCAGAGTCCTGCGGGTGGAAATCACGGCTCGCCAGCTTGAAGGGGCGCAACACCGGTACGGCCCGCTCCACCCCCGACACACGCGTGAGTTGCTCGCTGTCGATGGGGCGCCCGTTGCCGATGACGCCGATGATGGTTCGCTCCTCCCCCTCTGAGAGGTGAACCTGGCACCCCATTTGCTCTATCCGAGCCACAACATTGGCGATTTCGCCCTGTGTTGCGCCGTGCTTCATTATGACAATCATCACGACTCCCCCTGACCGCTTTCTTCCCCTTGTGGTGACAATCTCCCCATCGCACCGGGAACCGCCTCCGTCGAGCTATCCCATCGCGTCGCAGTCTCCGGCGTCGGCGTCGTAGCCGCCGGGTAGGAGCCCAGCAACTTGATGAAAGACGTATGTCGCAGCAATCCCATCAGCGCTGCCTCAGACGGCAAGTCCTGACAGTGTCCCTCAAAATCCACATAGAACATGTACCGCCAGGGTTCATTCTGGCGAGGGCGGGACTCAATCTTGGTCAGGTTGATCCCGCGGTTCGCGAATTCGCCCATTGCTTTGTATAAGGCACCCGGGCTGTGCCGGGTCGTGAAGACGATGGATGTCTTCGACTTCTGTGCGCGCGGCGGATCTGCCAAGCCCATCAGGAAGAACCGCGTGTAGTTGAAAGGGAAGTCCTCAACGCCGCGATCCAGTATCTGCAGCCCGTAGAGCTCGGCGGCCAAGCCGCTGGCGATCACGGCCACATCGAGCTCAGGGCTCGCCGCAAGGTCCCGGGCACCGCCCGCAGTGTCGAACGTGGCTTCTGGCTTGAATCCATAGCGATCGAGGTAGCGCCGGCATTGTGCCAGGGCCTGAGGATGAGAACGCACGCGGCGGATCGCGTCGCGCTCCACACCTGGCATAGCCATCAACATGTGGTGCACACGCAGGATCACCTCGGCGTTGACGCGCAGGTCGCGCTGCATCAAGAGCTCATAGGCGCCCGTCACGGAGCCCGCTACTGCGTTCTCCACCGGCAGCATCGCATAGTCGGCATTGCCGTCCTCAACCGCAACAAACATCAGCTCAAACGAGCGACACGGCAGCGTCTCAACACCAGATCCGAAGTACTCTCTGACAGCTTCCTCCGAATAGGCTCCGGCCACGCCCTGGAATGCAATCTTGGTCATCGCTTCTCCCCTATCAGATCTGGTCTGAGTGCTTGAGCTCCCCGAAGATAGACGTGCTGGACCTCATCCGGAGCGTGCTCCGTGTTCCAAAGAACCAGGACCCTTATGCAACGTCTCAGGCTATCCACCACCTGCATCTCCTGCATACACAGCAGCGGCGTCTGAGTCCACCCTAACTCACGAGCCGCTAACGCCGGATAGGCAGTATCCAGATCCGGCGTTGCCGTGAATATCACGCTGGCAACATCCTCAGGCGCTATCCGGTTCACCTTGACGATCTCGGTCAGCAGCTCACGGGTTGCCGCCAGAATCGCCACGCGTGAATTCCCCGCGACCATTGTCCCCCCCCTCACACCCGAACACCTCATCCATCCCCTCCTTAGGCCAGCATGAAAAAAGACGTGAAGCCGATCGGCTTCACGTCTTTGGTTGCTATTGGGACTTCTTGATCTACGTCATCCTTCTGGCACCGCGAAGCGACCGACCCGGGAGGGCCAGCTAAAACCGAAGAAATAATAGACGTAGGCCTCGGTGAGATTCAACTTGTGTTGTTCCATAGGGAAAAGACACTCACTAGATGGTGCTCGCCGCAATCCTGACTCTAGTTTAGCCGGATCACCGTCTTTGTCAAGCAGCACTCGCCACGAAACCTAGCCGGCCACGCGCTGAAGTGCGTCCAGAGCGGTAGTCAGGGCGGCTCCCATCGACTTCAACATAGTCTCGCGGGTCCTCAGAGCTTGCGTTACCATCGTCTGATGCATGTCCCACACGGAGCGATCCACCTGATCATTCGCATCGACCGGCAGACAGATCGTCGTGTCACAGTCGAAGTCGATCTTCGTATAGGCCCGCAGCTGCAGCTGTTGCGCCAGAGTCGGGTCGGCCAGGTCCAACTCCCCCCCGGCCAGTGTGGTGATCTCCGCGCTCGGCGTGGTAAAGGTACGCACCTCCAGGGTGCTGATGTCATCAACGAAGGACTCCGCCTTCGCAGCCAGGTCTTTGGCAAACTTCTCAATCGCCAGCTTCAGATCGCTTTCAGCCATCTCACTCTCCTCCCATACAGGATACTTCGCTAGTCAACCCCGAGCGCCGAACCGCGGTCAATCGAGGGGATCTCCCGGTCCCTAGCCTGGTGCTTCCTGGTTGGCCTGGACCTGCTCCAAACCTGCCAATACATCACGTACAAACCTGTAGACTGCCGGGAAGAGCAAGAACTGCCCCCCGGGAACCAATGCCTTGATCGATAGCGACAAGGCGCCGGACGCAACGACCGAGACCAATCGCAGCCACGCCTGGCGCGACGCCAGTACCAGACGAAGGGAATCCATGTGCAGCGCCATGTCCGACGGCCCAACGCCATCTTGCCAGGTCGCGTCGTAGTCACCCGACCAGTCGACAACCGTCAACGCCACGGGTTGCCCCCCAACGCTGGTCTCCACTCGCGCATAGTATTGAACCAACCGCCGGAATCGAGCGATCAGGGCCTCACACTGCTCGTACAGACGCAGCCAAGGAATAGCCTCTGTGTCTCCCGCATCATAGGCTACAGCAGGGCCCCGTAGCGCCATCACCTCGGCAAGCAACGCAGACTCCGGGCCGTCTGTCTGGGCGCTGTAGGCAAGCCCCACATCCAGGTCGGACAAGCGCATCTCAGCTGCTTTGAGATGCGCCTGGCGGTCCGTCGCCACGGCCAGGCGTGCCTCAAGCTCAGCCTTGGCCTCACGTCGCGACGCCGGGAGGTCGACCCGCCAGACCAGGCCCTGGTCAGCCGTGCCAGGCGGCAGGGCAGCCGCAGCAACACCTTCTGCCGCGGCATCGAACACAGTCGTCTGGGAAGCATTCAGCTCCCAGATCCCCAGAGGATCAGCGGCAGGGAACGCCGCCGCCCCCTCCAGCAGGCCTAGGCCCGTGAGCGTGAATCGCGATGCAGCCATCAGATCCCGATTCTTAGGCTATCCAGCAATCTGGTTGCCAGATCCGCCATCGTCGCGAGGAAGTTCGCTCGGCTTTCCTGAGCTTCCTCAACCATCGCCGTATGGACCGACCACAGTGCCGGATCCACACCCCGGTCTGTCCTCTCGGGAACATACACCTGAAGGTCACCATCGAACGCGACGCGCGTGAGCGCGCGCAAAGTCGCGGAGACCTCCTGACGGCTGTCCAACGCAGCAGCCACGGCTGCGATGTCCGAAGTCGAGTAGGTCCTGACATCCAACGTCACGATGTCCTGGGCTGCATTGCCCAACGACGTCGCCAGCTGATCGGTAAAGGATTTGAGCGAGGCCCTCAGCTTCTGAAATTGGTCCTCCAGCCCATATCCGACAGCAGCATGATCACCCAGCGCAACGGGTGGCGCAGGCGCGGCAACTTCCACTATCGAAGACGCCGGGACATCTTGCCACACCTCAGTCGCGAGCATCGGCTCCGGCTCCGGCTCGACTTCGGGAACCAGGGAAGTGCGAGGGAAATCTTCGAAGTCCAGCAGGGGCGAGGCCAGTGCATCCTCCACGAATGGCACGGTGTCAGCCTCGATCAGAACCCCCTCCGCAGTCGTATCCACGGGTTCTTCCTCGACCGGCAGCGCCACAGATTCCGGCTCCGGCAATGTGATCACGCCAGGATCAGGCCGTACATCCTGCCCGGGCTCTGGTTCGGCGATCGGCAACCGCGCAGCGGGGTCGCCGATCACGACATAGCTGCGCGCATCGTTGTTTGCCGTCCAGCGATAAGCCAACTCATGATCGCTCAAATACGAGGGGTCCCACTTCAGTTCCTCGAGATCGGCGCTGAGATCAGAGCTGAGTTCCGCATAGCGCATATTGAAGCTGCTATCGGTCGCCATCCCGATGGGATCACCGTTCATCAAGGTGCGCATCGCCGTGATAAAGGCCTGGTTCTCCTCACGTCCCTGCGGAGAGATGAATGAATAGCCCCATGCGCGCTCCACATGCCCGATCAGGGCCAGGACCCCCTGTTTCAGGAGCTGCTGGGGCAGCGCCGCCGTAAAGCTGCGCGGCGCGATCTTCTCACGCACCTTGAAAGCTTGGGACGCAAACTGGTCCAACTGCGGTGTTCCGGCACCATAGCAGGCGAAGAGGAACACCATCATCCCGGTGAGATCTGCCGATGCGTCGATGTCCTCGGCTGCGAGATAGTGGTTTCTCAGCACATCGGAGCCGGGGCCCGGCCAATCCTGACACAGAAGCGCGCCTTGCTGCTGCAGTTGTGCCAGGTGATTCGCCGGGAACTCGATGCCGTGGCTGGCCGTAAAGAGGAGCGCCGGCGTCTGGGCCGGATCACCACCCAACAAGCGCTGGAGTTGGTCATGGGTCGCCTGTCCCTCCCCCATATAGGGAGGCAGCACATCCCAGTCGCGGTCCAGGGCGACATCGAACTCCGGAGCTGCCACAGCTAGATTCTCATACAGAGGCTGCACCAGTATCTGCGCGCTCAGCTGGGTCGCTTTGTCGCCGCGGTTAGTCGGCGCGAAGAACGCTGCCTGGCGCGGCAGGACAATGTCGCCGCTCTCTGCGGCGACGACGCTCCACGCATAGTTCTGGTAAGCCTCGATATCGCTGCCGAAATCCAGTCGACCGACAGCGCGCATGATGTCCAGCTGATACTGGAAGCTGTAGGGGATCTGCTCGGGCGTTCCGACAAGGAGGATATAGAAGGGCATTTCCCGAGGATCTGCCAACCCCGGTCCCACGCCCAGACGTTCGAGGAATTGCCCCTTCCGCTCCCCCGAACGATAAGCACTCCCGCCTTCATAGATGCGGAAGAGATCACCCGTCCGCTCTCGGCGCAGATCGAAGAGGGGTTGCAGCGCTTCCTTGATCTCTTCCCGCACATTGGGATGCATCTCAGCAGGAAAGATCGCCCCCCAGCCGGCGTTGGCGACATCGGCGGGATCCCCCGCCCCCGGGATCGTGGGCCAAGGCGTGGGGTTTTGAGCCCTGAAGCGCAGCTCACTCAACCGGGCCTCATCCAGCCTGACCTGCAGATCTGACTGCGCATCGGTGACGCGTTGGAGTCGATTCTCCACTTGTGCCAAGGCGCCAAGCCGCTTCTGGCGATCGACAAAATCGCGGTAATCCTGCGGCAAGGACGCGCCACGGATCAGCCGCGCCAGCTTTGCACTGGAGAGCGGGGGTTGGCCGTACTCGCCCGTGATAGCATTGATGCCGTTGAAGACCAGATCCCCCTCGACGTGTGCTTTCAGATCATCAGGCATAGTCAGACTCCTTTCGCCTGGGGCTCGAAACTAGCCACCCAGAAGGCTTGACAGGCTAAACAGGGAAACCGATAGTCTCCCGAGATCCAAGGGTTCCCGAGGCCAAAGGGCTCGCATGATCAGCTACCGTCCCCCGCCTGAAGCGTCGCACCACCAAGGCGCACGGCAGGATCACCGATAATAACATAGCCGCGCGCATCGTTGTTTGCCGTCCAGAGCTCAGCCAGCCAATAGATGTCCTCAGCCGTTGGCGGATCTCGCACATGGTCGTAGAGATAAGCCAACTCGGTCGCGATCGCCGCGTGCCGCATATCGAAGTAATCCAGAGCGGCACCAACTGGCTGCCCCGCCAACATCCGGTCAATCGCCGCCGCGAAGACCTCGACATGCTCCCGTTTTCGCCCCGCCATGCCCTTCGAGCGATTCGACATCTCAGAGAGGAAAGAGAGCCCCCAGCTTCTCTCAACGTGTCCCACGACGGCCAACGCCCCACGATCCCGCAGCGCCAGCATCGCCTTGGGAAGAGCCGCGACAAAAGGCACTTCCGCGATGGCCTGCGACGACGCCCTGAATACGGCACGGTGGTATTCATCGTAGCGAGGCGTGCCGGCACCGAAGCACGCAAAAGCAAACAAGATCATCCCGCGCAGATTAAGCTCATCGGTTACATCACGGGCCGAGAAATAGACGTCCGGCGATACTTCCCCGACCTCCCCTGTCCAATCCTGGCATAGGAGGGCCCCTTGATCGAGCTGCTGCCGGGGATCCCCAGCCGGAAACTCAATCCCATGTGTCGCCGTGAAAAGCAGGGCCGGCGGCGTCTCCAGACGCAGGATGCGCGCCAGATTGGCCTTGGTGGCATGCGCCGGCGCAACGCTCAACACGTGCCAGGCAGACCCGGCAGTCCTGGACCAGACATGCCGGTACAACGGGGGGATCAGATGCTTGGCCGATAGAGACGTGACACCATCGCCAGGGTTCTCCGTCCCAAAGAACACCACCTGGGGATGCGCACGAGCCGGCGCAGCCTCCGCCGCCACCACGTTCCGAGCATAATTGGCATAGGCCGCAATGTCCTCGCCGAAGTCCAGGCGTCCTACAGCATACTGGACGTCCAGCTGATACTGGAACTCGAAAGGAATGTCCTCGGGACTTCCCACCAGGAGGAGATAGTAGGGGACACCGGTCTCATCCGGAGCAGCCGGATTAGCAGCGTCAGCGCCCCGCGGGGGGCGGCGCAGAAAGCCGCTGGCCCTGTCCCCGGGCCTGTAGCCTTCAGCCCCTGCATAGAAGCGGTAGCGCTCCCCCGCCTGTCCGGCCCGCAGCTGCAGCAATGGCGCCAGTGCCGCCTTGAGCGCCTTCTGACGGGCGGCCGGCCACGTGGCGGGGAATATGATACCCCAACCGGCTTCGGAGAGATCGCCGGGATCCACCCAGGGCACAGTTCCCAGCTGGCCGGTGCAACGGCGCTGCAGTTCGTCCAGCCAATCCTGCAGTGCGGCCTGAATCTCATCCACACCAATTGGCGGTGAATCACGCCGTAGGGATAGCAGCACGCCACGAAGATTCGCCACAACACCGTGCCACGACGCGTTGGCGCCCAGCGACGACAAAGCAGCCAGACGTTGCCCGAAGTCTCCCGTATCGGGAGCCACATCTGCTGAGGCCACGGGTCCTGAAGCCGCCACGACCCTTCCCCGCGACAGTCCGCGAAGCGTACGCACCAATCTGCGCAGGGGTCCAACCACGCCGTCCGTGCTGGGGAGCACTTGCAGCGA
>CBFCZM010000070.1:0-9912 GCA_965602565.1 uncultured Anaerolineae bacterium | reverse complement strand
GGGCGTCAGCCTCACCGGACGCTGGAGGCTCGATCCGAAGCTGAGCGACGAGCCTAACGAAGTCCAGTCCCGCGGGCGTGCGCAGCGTGTGCTGTCGCAAGAGGACGACCGGAGACCGTCCGGCCTGGCGAGCCAGCTGCCACTCGAGACCCACAGGCGCCCGGATATCACCACCCATGAGCACGATGTGCACATCTGCAGCGGCGATGGCGTCGACGTCCACCAGTCCGTTCCCATCCGGCGACTGAACCACGCGGAAGTCGAGATCACAGGGCACATCGGCCACCGCCCGCCCCAGAATCTCACGCTCCGTCTCCAGATCCGATGCAGCGGAGATGTAAAGGAGTACACCCTTGGACACAATCGCCCCCCTATTCGACATTTGAGCTGAGACAGACGGGCCGGAATTCGTACCCCTGTGCCCCAAGCAGCGGCACAACCCGCTCCAGTACGGCGGCCATCCGCGCACCATTGCCCAGAACATGGAACCGCAGCACTGCCCCGGGACGCACCCGCGAGAGCAGTTCCGCCACCGCCGTCTCGGTATCGGCTGCGGTCGATGGCGACGACACCGCAAGTGACGTATCCCACAGCACCACCGTGTATCCCAGCTCGGCCACCCGAGCACGCGCGTAAGCGTCCATCGCACCATACGAGGGCCGGAAGCAGCGCGCCCCGACCGCTCCCTGCGCGGCTTGCGCCACAACCAGCGCTTCGGCCAATGCCTGCCGCCCAATCGCGTCCAAGGTCTGGCCCGTACTGCCGTGGACGCCGGCAGTATGCCCGGATTGTACCAGCGCGGCGCCAACCGGGCCATCCTGCTCCGCCAGGAAGAAGGTGCCGCGCACACCGTAGGCTAGCAACACATCCGCAACCGGCTGAACCCAACCCAAAGCCACAGAACCGCTGTCAAAGGTAAGGTAGAGCACGTTGCCAGAGGGCGCGGGCCGGCCAACCGGCGGGGAGCCCGAGACGGTGTCTGCCGGAACAGCAGTTACGGTCAAGGCCGGGGCCTGAGTGAACGTGGGGGCCGGACTGGCTGCGAGAGTTGGCGTCAGCGTCGCCGTTGCCGGTGAAGACTCAAGCGCCGTTGCCGGGCTCTCCACAGGCGGATCGACTGCCGCAGCAAGCACGTAGGACGTCGCGCCGCCGGAAACGGAGACTAACGTGATCTGGTAATCCTGCGTGCTAGGCAATGCCCCCGACCACCGCGTCGTCTCAGATACGACGCTGGTGAGCACGGTGCCGTCCTCAAGCCCACGGAGTGACAGAAACACGCGTTCGTAGGGAGAGGCGACACCCAGCTCGAGCGACTGGCCGGCCTGCCCCGGCAACACATAGCGCTGGTCCCCGAGCGGATACAGGCTGCCTCTGACCAATGTGGCTGCCGTTCCTGGCGCAAACGGCAGCGGCTGGCGCTCCGGAACCGGTGATGCAGCGGTCTGCTCCCGGGGACCGTCCCATTGTGTCACCAAGCTCAGTGCATCGTCCGCCAGTTCGTAGACGCGGCGCGAATCCAGGCTGGGACAGCACGGCGCATCGCCGCTATCGAACGTGAGCATCTCCAGTGTGAGGCGTCCCGTTGCCACAGCCATGGATCGGGGCACTACCCGGTCCCCCAACGCCAGTGAGGCGATCGCCACGGCATCCTCACCTCGGTTCGAGACAACGTTGAGGGAGAAGTGTGAGCCTCCAGCAGCAGGATGCGCAACCACAAACACGGCACCATCATCCCGGCGATCACCATCCAGATCGCCGAACGTGACCATGTCGGCCACCGTGATGGTCAGCGCATCTGACTCACCGGTTGCGGGCTCGCGGTAGATGCCATCCACCATATGAGCCACCTCGCCCGTCGCCCACTCATTGGGATAGGCAAGGTTCCGCAGCTGCACCAGCGTCAGATCCGGCAGCGGTGTCGGTGATGGCGCGCGCGTCGCCGTTGGCGTCAATGTTGGTAGTGGGGTGTGAGTCGCCGTCGGCGTACCCGTTGGCCATCGTGTGACCATCGCCCGGGTCGGACCAACCGTAGATAATGCCGCAGGTACCGCAGTCCGGCAGGCGACCAGCAGCAGCATCGCCAACAGAGACGGGGCGCATCGAGAAATCCGTCGGTCCATGTCTCCCCTTAGCTTGAGCGAACTCCTCCTGTCACTATACTCCGACCAACGCCCACAGCAACCACGCTCCCCAGGGTGCACGCATCTCCCACTCAACCTGATTGATGGACGCCTTCGCGCATCCAAGAGGCACCGCTCCCCGCAGTACACACGATCCGGTGGATCATCTCCTGCCTCTCTGCGCCAGCAAGATTGTGCGGGCAGCTCTGGTACGCGCAGCTCTGGTACGGGCAAGTCTAGTGCGCGCAGGTCTCGTACGGGCAGGTCTGAGACCTGCCCTCTGCCCTGACTGTGCGGTATAATGTGCCAGGGAGGCAAGCTTGTCACACACGTACTCACCGACACCCTGGACGACGAGGCGACCAAGAGCGGCATTCTCACGCCGATCCTTTTCCCGTCCGCAATACATCCTCCGCCCCGATAGCATAATCACAAGCGGAGAGATCGCCGACAGAGGAGCCAATAGATGAGCGACCTGACCCGGATGGCCGCACGGCCATACAGACTGCACAACCAGATACAGCATTACGCCTGGGGGACAAAGGATGACGACGCATTCATCCCGTGCCTGCTCCAATTCGCACCCCAACCTGGCGTACCCTATGCCGAGCTCTGGATAGGCACACATCCCAAAGCGCCCTCACAGGTAGAACTCCCGGACGGTTCGATGGTGTTGCTGCCCGACTGGATTGCGGAGGAGCCACGGGCCGCCCTGGGCAAGGCCGTCAACGCTCGGTTCGGCGGACTCCCGTTCCTGTTCAAAGTGCTGTCAGCGGGGCAATCACTCTCGATTCAGGCGCACCCGACCAAGGAACAGGCAGAGGTCCTCCACTTGCAGGATCCTGAGCACTATCCCGACGATCACCACAAGCCGGAAATCGCCATTGCCCTCGACCATTTGACGGCGCTCATGGGGTTCATACCCTTCGAGGAGCTTGTCAGCACCCTCTCTCGCTATCCCGAGATCTCGGGCTTCATCGGGCCGGAGCCCGTCACTCGCATCGTCACCACAACCACGGCCTCCGATGCCCTCGAAGCAACGCTCACGCGGGAGGTCTTCGTCGAGCTCATCCGGCACGCCATCGAGGACCCGCTGGCGTTGGGCACGGCTGTGGACGCCCTGGCGCAACGACTTGCCAGCGCGCACAAGCATCCAACAGAGGCCGAAACTCTCTTCCTGGGGCTTCGGGAACGCTACGGGAGCCAGGATGTCGGGCTGTTTACCCTCTTCCTGCTCAATATTGTCAATCTCGAGGCCGGCGAGGGCGTCTTCACCGAGGCCGGCATTCCCCATGCGTATCTGAAGGGCAACATCGTGGAGTGTATGGCAAGCTCGGATAATGTAGTCCGAGTGGGACTGACGCCGAAGTACCGCGATGCGGTGACCTTGCTCAAGATTGTGGACACAGCCACCCGGCTTCCCGAGATCCTTGACGGGACTCCGATTACGTTGACCTCCGGGGTCGCCGTCGCTACATACCCCGGGACAGCACTTGAGTTTGAGATGGCCCGATTGGTGCTGCCTGCCGGAGCCGACTTTGAGGTAGCCAAGGGCGACCGCCCCGCAGTCATCCTGGTCACGCGAGGCAGCATAGACCTGCTCTGGGATGGGCAGCAGGCCGCATACGAACGGGGCGCATCAGCCTTCCTGCCCGCCTGCCTCGACAGCTACACCGTCCACGCAACCGCAGATGCTGAAGCCATGGTCGCCAACGTGCCCGTGGTCTGATCAGCACCGCACGTCGTCAAGCGCATGGCATCACAAGCGCCCGGACCGGTTCGTGGAAAGGACGCCCCATCCGGAGCGTCCCGCCATATTCGGCGGCATACGGGCGGCTGAACATCGCGCTCGCCCGGATGCTCTCTGCTGTGCTCTGCTAGCCGGCCACCGATTAGCTACTCGTCGTGAAGCTGCACACCCGCCCCTGTGAGCACACGGAGCAGGATCATCGTCGTGCGCTCGACCAGAACGGCGCACGACCCCAGGCCATCCTCCGGCTGAACCGCCTTCTCCCGCAGCCAACTGCATTCAGTCTCTCCGAACGCCTCTACGAAGCGCTCGCGGAATGTCTTGGTAAGTGACTGTGCCTGCGCATCGTCCTGCAAAGTCGCCCGGCCAAGAATGGCCCCGATAATCATCACGCCGCCCGCCAGTGCGCCGCACAACTCGCGCTGGCTACCCCCTACACCACCGGCGAACCCCGTCGAGAGACGTGTACAGGTCGGGTGCCAATCCCGCACAAGGCGCGGCCCTGCAGCCAGCACCACCGACTCTGAACAATGATAGCCTTCCTGCATGTATGCACGCGCGCGCCGGGCCAGGGCCCTTCGCATCTCCAGTTGCTCAGACACTATCATCAGCTGATGCCTCCTCTGAGATGAATTCGATCATCCGAGACGATAGCTCACTCCTCAGTAGAGTCAAATTCGCCTGAAGCAACTGCCAACCAACACACAGAATACTCTCACGCTCCAGAGCATCTGGGATTTGCGGCAGTGTCTCGTCTGCATGACCCATTCGGCATGACGGATTCTTCGCAGGAGCCTGACAAGACGCGAAAGCCCTGGAAGCCGGGATGCTTGCCAGGCACACCCAGTCATGCTAGACTGTGCATGCAGCAACCTACTCACGAGTCGTCTACAAGCACGGGAGAAAACCTTCGCAGGCAAGGAGGTGCCTCTATGAAAGCGTGGCACGAAGACGATACATTCTGGGAAGCCTATGCCCCCTTGATGTTCACCGAGGAGCACTGGGCCGCGGCGCCAGCCGATGTCGACGCCATCCTGGGACTTGTCAGCCTGCCCGCCGGCGCGACGGCACTGGATCTGGGATGTGGCGTCGGCCGGCACGCATTGGAGCTGGCGCGCCGTGGATATCAGGTCACCGGCATCGACCGGACGGCGGCCTACCTGGCCGAAGCACAGAAGCGGGCTCGCGGAGAGGGGCTGCCCGGCGCGTTCCTGGCCGCCGATATGCGCGAATTCACACGGCCGGCAGCCTTCGATGTCATACTCAGTCTCTACACCTCCTTCGGCTACTTCGAGGACGCTGCTGACAACGAGAAGGTCCTGATCAACGTTGCACGCTCTCTGAAACCGCATGGTCGCTTCGTGCTCCAGCTGATGGGCAAAGAGGTACTCGCGCGCATCTTCCAGGCGCGTGACTGGCGTGAGCAAGATGGGACCTACTTCCTGCAGGAGCGAACCCTCAGCGACAACTGGGGGCGGATGCAGAATCGCTGGATCTTGATTCGGGATGGTACCGTCCGGGAGACCAACGTTTCACACTGGATCTACTCGGCGGCCGAACTGGTCGGCCTTCTGACATCCAGCGGGTTCGCACACGCGGATATCTATGGGGACCTCGAAGGCGCCCCATATGATCAGGCGGCCAGACAGCTGGTCGCGGTTGCGCGGATCTGAGTCACGAAGAAACGCACGGTTATGACGCACGAGGAGGAGGTCCGACGAATGGACAAACAGAGACAGCGCCGCAGACAGATGGATCGCCGGGGGTTTCTGGTAATCGGCATCGCGCTGATCGCCCTGGGTATCACGATGACGGCCACAGATACCAAGATCATAAGTATCCCCTTCATCGGTGCAGGCATCGTATTCCTGGCAATCGGCCTCGGTGCCAGAGCCAAGCAATCAGGTCAGCCCCCGTCAGAGCCCCTGCCAGGCGAGCCGGAGGGTGCGCTTGACGCCGAGGCGACCACGCCGGGAGAGCAGTCGTAGGAGGATTGACGCCTCGCGACTTGGAGACAATCTTGGACACCTCAACGAGAACGCCCACCGAGACCCGCCGCGCGATCCGCCGGTGGATTGCTCAGGCCATTCTGGGATGGCTGTTCTATGCAGCCATCCTCATAGCCGCTGGCGGTCAGGTGGACTGGGCATGGGGGTGGGTCTTCCTCGGCATCCTGGCAGTCTTTCTGGCGGCGCACCCGCTGATTCTCATCCCCATTGACCCGGATCTGCTGGCAGAACGAGAGCAAGGCTTCCGCGCGGAGGGCACCAAGGGGTGGGACCGCTGGCTCGCCGCCTTCTCTGCCGGCGTCTTTCCCTTCTCCAGTTGGGTCATTGCCGGCCTGGACCTGCGTTTTGGCTGGTCCACCGGGCTGCCGGGCATCGCCCACACCGCCGGCGTCATCGGGGTAGCAGCGGGCCTCGCGCTATTCCTCTGGGCAATGGCCTCCAATGCTTTCTTCGCCGAAGGCGTGCGGATCCAGTCAGAGCGTGGGCACACGGTGGCAAGGGGCGGCCCTTACCGCGCCGTGCGCCACCCCGGGTACGCGGGCGCCATCCTGGCCCAGGCCTCCACGCCGCTGCTGCTGGGATCGCCCTGGGCCCTGATACCCACAGCCGCGTCTGTCATTGGCTACATTGTCCGGACAGCATTGGAGGACAAGACACTCCTGGTCGAACTGCCGGGGTACGCTGAGTTCGCGGAGACAACGCGGCACCGGCTGGTGCCGGGTCTGTGGTAACAATAGGAGACAAGAACCGATGCTTGAACTTCCGGAAGCCGCTACATTGGCACGACAGATGAACGAGACCCTGGTAGGGAAGACGATCGCGTCAGCGAGAGCGAATACTTCGCCACACAAGTTCGCATTCTATCAGGGCGATCCTGAGACGTACCCGAAGAAACTCGAGGGTCAGATCATTGGCGAAGCGACGGCACGAGGAAGTCTGATCACCATCGCGATTGGTACGGAGCGCGTGTTGGCCTTGGGGGACGGTGGACTGCGCATCTTGTACCACGAGCAGGAGAAAACGCTGCCCAAGAAGCATCAACTCCTGATCCACTTCGACGATAGCACACACCTGACGGTCAGCGTCTCAGGCTGGGGTGCCGTCTGGCTGATGACCCACGCAGAGCAAGCAGCACACAAGTGGGCAGGCCGAGTGGGAACATCCCCGGCGAGCGACGCCTTCACGGAGGCCTATCTGGATGGCCTGTTTGCCGCCGTGCCACCAGGCGACAAACGCAGTATAAAGTACTTCATCGTCAGTGACCCCAAGATCTGGGGTGTGGCGAATGGCTATCTCCAGGACATCCTCTTCCGCGCACAGCTGCACCCCCGACGACGTGTCGTCGCTCTCACCGATGGGGACCGGCACCGCCTGTACGGAGCCATTCGCACCACAGTTAGGGCGGCCCTTGCAGCCAACGGCCGGATTACGGAACGGGATCTCTTCAACCAACGCGGCAGCTACACGCCGCTCATGTACTCCAAGACGAAGAGCACCCCTTGTACGGTATGTGGCACGACCATTGAGAAGATCTCGTATCTGGGCGGGTCATGCTACGTGTGCCCTACGTGCCAGCCGCTACCGGAGGAGTGACCCACCCCACAGCAACGTCGACACAGCGGATCAGGGAACACACGTGCGCTCGTCTGGCACAGCAAAGGCACGAGCCGGAAGGCCCGACCATCATCATCAGGAGATACTCATGGAACTGAAGACCTTGATCTTCGAGACACCCGGAAAAGCCAACACCGAGGCAACGCTGCGGATCGCAGCGGAGCGCGCCGCAGCCCTGGGCATCAAACAGATCGTCGTGGCATCGTCGCACGGCTACACCGCGCGTACGGCGCACGCCATCCTTGCCCCAATGGGAGCCCAAGTGATTGCCGTCACGCTTTGCCACGGCTTTGCGCATCTCGGCTGGCCCATGACACCATCCGAGCAAGCCGAGTTGACCGACCTGGGCATCACTGTGGTCACCGGCATTCATGCCCTCGGCGACGGCGTCGGCGCGGCCTTCTCTGAGAAGAGCGGCGGGCGAGCACCGGAGGAGATCGTGCGCGAGACGCTCTATCGCTTCTCACAGGGCATGAAAGTCGCGGTCGAGTGCCTGCTGATGGCCGCAGATGCCGGACACATTGACATGGACGCCGAAGCGATCGCGGTGGCGGGTACCGGCGAGGGCGCAGACACCGCCATTGTCTGCAAGCCCGCGTTCCCCCGAACCTTCCACCAATTGGAGATCCGCGAGATCCTGGCAAAGCCACGAAATCCATAGGCAGGCGCAGTGCAGAACCCCCGGATCCCAGGGATTCCTCGTGAATCCTTGGGGTCTTCTCGTGTGGGCCATCGAATAAACGTCCCCACTCACTCGTTGTATAGGTAGAACACAAAGGACAGGGGATGACAAACCCAGCCACAGAAGGTCCGGAGGAAAGCCTGCTCATCAAGCAGGCACAGACAGGCGATCGATGGGCGTTCGGTGAGCTGGTGCGGCGCCACAGAGAGGGCGTCGTCAATGTCGTCTACCGCATGTGCGGTGATGCCGCTCTGGCCGAGGACGCCGCGCAGGAGTGCTTCATCCGGGCCTGGCAGCACCTTCACAGCTACAGACCGCGGTCAGCATTCCGGAACTGGCTATACCGGATCGCCACGAACTGCGCCATCAGCGAACTGAGGCGCGCTAAACCCATGGTCGACGTCGATGATCACCCATTGTCAGACGATCGCCGTGGACCCGAGGCCAGCGCGGCACAGCGCGAGCGGGCAGCAGCTGTGCAGGCAGCGATACTCGCACTTCCAGCCGCCGGGCGCAGCACGCTGATTCTGCGAGAGTACGAGGGACTGTCCTACCGTGACATCGCTGAGACGTTGGGCATCCCGATTGGGACGGTGATGTCCCGCTTGAACTACGCACGGCGCCGGCTGCGAGATGCACTGGCGGGCTATATGGAGGTGGCTTCATGAAACACGTGACCGCACGACTACAGGCCTACTACGATGACGAACTGGATCCCCGGACGGCCAAAGCAGTGGCAGCCCACCTGGCTGAGTGCGAGGCCTGTCTGGCTGAGTTCGAGGCGCTGGAGATGCTTTCGGCACTGCTGTTCGAGGTCCCAGTTGCCACCCACCCTATGCCCGAGGACCGGTTTGTCTCCCAGGTTACCCTGCGCCTTCCGAGGGAGAAGGCCACAACGATGCCGGAACGCACCCTGAAGTGGGGGTGGAGACTGGCACCCGCCGTTCTCGTGGCCACTTGGGTGTTCGTTCAGGCGGCGGCGATCCTCACCAGTGGCATTGCTGCCCTGTTGCACTTCGGCGTGGGCGGCGAGGCGGTAGGGGCACTGATTCCGGAGCAGACAGCGGCTGGTGGCGCCGGTCTTGGACTGGCAGGCAGTCTGCTTGACGCACTGGGGGGCGACGCCGCCGCGGGTATTCTGAGGCAGCTGTCTGTAGTGGGATCCATCACAATCGTGCCGATGCTGTTCACCGGTTTGACTGCGCTCGCCATCTGCAGCTGGATTGCGATGTGGTGGGCAACACAACAGCAGTCAGACGATCAACTGGGGAAGCTGTGAGAAGCATGCCCTAAGGCGTGAAGTAGCGTAGATCGTGCAGCATGAAGTAGCAGCAAGCATACTGCTTTCTCCCTACTCCATTCTGGCACTGTCCAGCTGATAGCTGAACATAACACACAAAGGAGAGCAACCATGAAACTTGACCATATGAGTATTCTGAAACGCGCATGGCGTATCTTGTGGAGCTACCGCGTCCTCTGGGTCTTCGGCATCATCCTGGCCTTGACGGCCGGCGGTGGTAACGGAGGCAGTAGCGGTGGAGGTACGGGTAGCTTTAGCGGGAGTGGGGACCGCGACTTCCGCTTCGATGCTCCTCCCGAAATCCGGCGGGAGCTCGGAGAGGTGGGCGAGGCTCTCGGCGAGGTCTTTGAGCAGACCTTCACCTGGGGCATTGTGCCTGCCGGCATCATCGCCCTGGTGGTGGCCGTCGTAATCGGGCTTTTCTTCGGGGAAATTTT
>CBFCZM010000069.1:0-9922 GCA_965602565.1 uncultured Anaerolineae bacterium | reverse complement strand
TGGAGGCGCGGCGCATCGGTTTGACCGACTTGCCCTGCCACCGGCCGATTAAGCCATGGGGCCCAATTTGTGGGGCCCGCTGGCTTCTGGGAATGAGGGTAGTGTGCAGCGTTACTCTGTCACGATCGCGGCTTCCCAGTCCTGGTACTCGACGAGTTCGCCTTTGGTGGTGGATAGCCATCCCTCGTAGGCCTGCTGTTCCGCCTGTGCTAGTATATCCTCACTGAGCTCACGCTCTTCGTGCCCCTTGACGTAGATCACGAAGTACTGCTCGCCTGTCCCCAGAATGGGCAGGGAGGCTCTGCCGGCCGGGGTGTTGAATGCGGCTGCCTCCAACTCGATGCCAAACTGGACATCCAGATACCCTTGCGGCAGCCAGGGGAGATCATAGCCGGCCGAAGTCGGGCTCTCGCCTTGAGCAAGTTCCTCGACCAATACGGCGGGGTCCTCCCCGCCATCGTTCATCCGGTGGGTCAGGACCAGGCCCGCGTCCTCGGTGTCGACGGTGAAGACTGTGAGCTCTACCTGGTCACGGACTACGTCGATATCTGCGACAAGCCCTTCCATCAGTTTCTGCGCGAGGAGTTGTGCGGTGACCATTGCCCGGAAGTCCTCCTCTGAGAAGCGCGTTATCTTCAGCACATTGGTATCGAACTGCTCGAACAACTCGTCGAAATCCGGCTGATCGAAGGTGGCGATCGTGGTATCGGTTAGGGTGCTGGTGGCTGCCGTACGGTCATAGCCTACCGTGAGTTCGATGCCCAGCTGTATCTCATCCTCGGTAGCCGTCAGTCCACGTTCATCGGCCCACTGCCGGATCAGCTCTTCCTCAATCATAGCATCGAGCACCTGCCCGGCATAGAGGTCGGTGTACTCCGGCGATAGCTGCTGTTGCAGACTGCTCAAGGTGTACTGCAGTTGCTGGACAAGGGCATCCGTGCCGTCATCAACTGTGGCTTCGGCCGCGGCCGCTGCGTCCTCCTCCGTGCTTGTGACTGCCAACTGCTGGGAGCTAAGCTGTGTGAGGTAGTTCTCGTACTGGTATACCTCCAGCTCGGTCATCCAGCGTTCGTACGATTGGCGCGCCTTGAAGTCATTGGCCATTATGACAGTCTCGCCGATCGTCACGGCAGGTTTGCGTGCTTTGAGAATCTCCGAGACGGAACCATAGGCCAAGACAAGCACAATCATTGCCCCAACGGCAATGGCGATCCACGTCATCAGTTGCTGGGTGCGGTGCTCCCGTTCCCGTCGCGCGAGCTGCCGGCGATTGAGTCGTCTATCGGAGCGTTGTTTCTTGGTCATGTTCTTCGAGTTCTGCTTTCAGCTGTCTATATGAGTACCGGGCATAGGGAGAGACCTATGCCCGGATACAGCGTCCGTCGTTCTAGCGATCAGGCTCTGCAACGAACGGCAACAAGGCGATGTGCCGCGCGCGCTTGATGGCAGTTGCCAGCGGGCGCTGATGCTTCGCGCAGGTTCCAGTTTGGCGACGGGCACGGATCTTGCCGCGATCGCTAACGTACCGCTGCAGCAATGCCACATCCTTGTAGTCGATGTGATGGATATTCTCGCTACAGAACTGGCAGACTTTCGGGCGACGGGTGTAACTGCGGCGCCGTGGTGTGCGATTGCTCACTCTCTTGTTCTCCTTGTATTCTCGGTGCTCTTGTTCAATCGGCGCCCGCTGCGTCAAACTCGTGGTGCCTTGCCGATTCCTCAGCGTTCTCATGGTCGCTAAGGAAGATGATCTCCTGGGCCACCAACTCAGTTCGATAAAGGCGCTCGCTGTCCGGACCTTCCCAGCAGCGGGTCTGAAGTCGACCCTCAACATAGACCAGGGAGCCCTTCTGGAGTCGTTTATTTCACCCCTCAGCAAGCCCACCCCACAAAAACACCTGGAACCACACAAAATCTTACATGCGTTATCCATAACGATAAGTCCGTCCGCGCGCGGTGGCTACGCTGAACGCAGCGACCGGCCTGCCGCCAGACGTGAACCGCATTTCCGGATCACGCCCTAAGTGGCCGATCACCATCACCTTGTTGAGTCCGCGCGTCATCAGGATCGGTCCTTGGGTAGAGATAGAACGTGCTTTCTGTGTCTGTGGTTACCTTCTCCCGACTACTCAGAGTCGCTGGGCGAATCGCCTTCTGGCTCTGTTGCGGGTTCCGGTGTGGCTTCTTCGACCGGTTCGGGGGTAGGTTCCGATGCAGCTTCTTCGACCGGTTCTGGTGCGGGTTTCTGCAGTTCCTCTTCGGTCGGCGCCGGCATCTCAGTCTCCATACGGGTGATGAGGTGACGCATGACGCCTTCGACGAGGCGGAGGTTCCGATCCAGATCGCTGATTGCCAGAGAGCTCACTGTGAAGAGGACTAAGTAGTAACGACCCTCACGTTGACCATTCAGCGTGTAGGCTAGGCGCCGGAGCCCCCAGCTCTTGAAACTGACTACCTGAGCCTCAGCGGCTCCCAGATATCGCTGAACCCGCTGCAAGACTGTATCAAGCGCCTCGCCATCAAGTTCAGGACTGACAACAAACATCAACTCGTAATTTCGCGTTTCCAAGACGGTTAAGTCTCCTTTCCGTGGGATTGCCCATCAGCAAACGCTGTGGGCAGAAAGCCCGTCCCGGGCATACTTGTCCATCATACCATGGATCGTGAGATAGACAAACGAATGCCGTGAGCCTGAGCCGGCCTGTAAGCCGGATTCTGTTAGCCACCGTGGACAGCAAGCTGTTCGCGCGGGCTCGGTGATCATCTGTCTTGAGGGCCGGTTCCCCGACCCTTCGTGCAGTCCACCCGAAGGTCGCTCCCTTGCGGGGGAGAGTGCGGGTCGCACTCCGGCCACTGGCCCTTCCTTCTGCTTGACTTTGCTCCCGATGGGGGTTGCCTGGCCGCGCCGGTTACCCAGCGCGCCGGTGGTCTCTTACACCACCTTTTCACCCTTACGGCCCGAGTGCTCGCGCTCTCGAGTTCGCGGTTTGTCTCTGTGGTCCTATCCGCGGGTCACCCCGCCCGGGCGTTACCCGGCATCGCACCCTATGGAGTCCGGACTTTCCTCGCCTTGGAGATGCAGTGCATCTCCAGGGCGCGACCACCCGGCCAACTCAGGCTCAAGACGAAGTGTCTACCCATATCCTACCGCAAAAGCCCGATACGTCAATGCCCAGAGGCTACAGTCTGGGTGGGCCGGTGATCTCCCAGAGGACGATCTCAGGCGGGGCTAGGAAACGCGCTCTTGGCGCCCCGAGTCCCTCCAAGCCCAGGCCGCGGCACACATAGAGCGTCATGGCGCCTTCTATGTGGTGACCCTGTTCGTAACGCTTGCCCCAACGTGAGCTGGTCGCAACCGCCCCATAGATGGGCAACCGGATTTGGCCGCCGTGCGTATGCCCGCAGAGATAGAGGCCGATCCCCATCTTGGCTGCTGCTGGCGCCAAGTCGGGGGTGTGGTAGAGCAGAATGCGCGTGTCGCCGGCGGATGCACCGTCGGTGAGGGATGCCAGAGCGGCGATGTCACGTTCTTCCCGGTATGTGTTCCGGACGCCTATCAACTGCAGCGAGTGCTCGCCCAGGCGTAGAGTCTCGATGTCATCCTGCAGCCAACGGATGGGTAGTCCCTCAAAGATCTGTGGGACAATGGTCTCCACGTCGACTACAGGGCTACCGGTCACAGCGTAGATGCCCAGGGGAGCCCGGAACTGCGACAGCAGTCTGCGAACGCCCTGCTGAGCTTCCACGTCGTAGACTGACGAAAGGTTGAGATAGTCACCGGTGAGCAGAAGCAGGTCCGGTTGGTGCTCCCGGATCAGATCCAGAAGCCTGTGTTCGCGCCGCGATAGCTGCTCGAAATGGATGTCTGTTATGTGGAGGAACGTGACTGCCTTGTCATCGGGCCAACCCTCGATCTGCAGACTCTGACGCGTCACATGAATCCGGAATGGCTCCACCCACGTAGCGTAGATGGCAGCGGCTGTCGTGAGGGCGTTGATGAGCGCGACCAAGCTCAGTCCGGCGTGGCCAGATATGATCCATCCACCCACACCGGTGAGGACGGTGTGGACCACTGCCAGGCCCAAGAGCGACGGCGTAACCGGGCCCCAGGAACGCTGTGTACGGGGCAGCCCTGCCAGCATCACCCAGTCGACCGCGATCACGCTGATCACACTCAGTGATGCCCACAGGCGCAGGTCGGGCCAGGTGAGAGATGCCACGATGCTCAGTGCCACCCAGACCGGCAACAGAAAGATGGGTTTCACTTCACCCAGTCTGCCGGTCAGAATCAGGGCGGTGTGGACCCACGAGCTGCTACCATCTACGTGGTCTGGGGGGACCTCGTCATAGCGGAAGCGGGGACGCATTGTATTCTCCCTCGGTAGCAGCCCGTACCGCCGTCGGAGTCTCGAAGAGCTGGGCAATCTCGTCCCGTGCGAACTTGTGCAGAGGGCGCTGATCACCCCCGCCACACAGCGCCACGCCGGGTGTCTCCCGCAGAACGCCGATGGCACATGCCGCGATTCCCTGTGCTTGCAGAGCCTCGATAACTGCGCGGGCATCGCGGGGAGCAACGGCCACCAAGAGCGATCCTGAGGCGATGACACCCATCGGATCAAGACCGAGGACATCGCAGATCGCCAGTGTCTCCGGATACACGGGGAGGGCATCTGCGTCGATGTACGCGCCCAGCCCTGAAGCTTCCGCTATTTCGTGGATGCCGGTGGCGACACCGCCTTCCGTTGGATCGTGCATTGCGTGGATCTCGCCTGCTGATGTGGCGATCATAGCGTCTTTGACAACACTCAGGCCGGGGTTGTGCAGAAACAAGGAGGCTCGATCAAGCAGCTCTGGATCCAAGACCTCGCACAAGCGATCACGGAGGTCACGTGCGAGGATAGCGGTTCCCTCGACCGCAATGCCCTTCGTGAGAATCAAGACGTCGCCGGCACGTGCGCCATCACTGCGCACCAAGTCCTCCGGAGCTACCTCGCCGAACATCGCGCCCACGGCGATAGGACGATCAATACCGTGGGTGATCTCGGTGTGGCCTCCGACCACGCTGATCCCGAGTTCTTGGCTCGCAGTTCGGAGCTGATCAAAGATGTTCTCCACCAGCGCTGGGTCCGTTTGTCCCTCGGGGAGAAGCAGGGTCACGATAAACCACATTGGTCTTGCCCCAAGGCAAGCTACGTCGTTGGCGTTGATATTGACAACATACCAGCCGATCTGATCCGTGGCAAAGGTGATCGGATCGGTCTTGGTCACCAGATAGCGATCCCCGAAGTCAATCACTGCGGCATCTCGCCCCAATCCTGGCCCGAAGATGACTCGGGGGTCGGGGTGCGGCATAGCGTGCTCGAGCAAAGCAACCAGATCAGCTTGCGGTAGTTTGCCGACTGGGTAGGGCGCGCCCTCAGAGCCAGGCATACGTTTGGGTTCGGTATCCATAGGCAGATGTCTCCAGACAGAAAGCGCGGACTATTCGCCCACGAGAATGGCGATCTTGTCAATGGCGGAGCCGTAGGTCCAGCCTGATGCATAGACCTCAACAGCGTGGATCGCGGCCGGGGTCAAGCCTTGTTCCTGAAGCAAGGGGAGCAGATCGTCTGAATCGTAGTCGTACCAGACGTTCTGGGGGATCTTCTCGTGTAGTGCTTTCCAGGTGCAGGCCTGGCATAGAGGATCGTTGTCGCCCTCCGCGAAATAGAAGCCCTGGAGCCACTCGCGCACACCGCCGCTTTCTGCATCAACGAACTCGACGTGGATCATGATGGGGCACTCCGTGCCCAGCGAGCCGCAGACCGGAAGGGTTTGCGTGTCGATCCGCACCCGAGCCCGGATGCGTAGAGAGGCGGCTTCACGGATATCTTGGTTGATCTCCTGGCGAATGCCGATCTCAGCCCAGTTCTGGCCGGCTCGCGAGAAGTAGACTAGCTGGGTTTCCTCATCCAGTTGGGATTGGCGAATCGTACCCTGATCTTCCTCTTTGGTGGGCGCATCCTGATACACGGTCCAGTACTCGCCGAGTGGATTCTCGAAACCACCGTTGCGGCTGCGCAGAATGTCGCGCTCACCGACATAGATCTCGCCCAGAGCCTCTGTGGTGATCTGGGTGCGCTGCAGTGGGACCAGCATCAAGGATTCCTCGGTGGCAGGATCCGTGACCGTTGCCCGGCCAGATAGGACCGTTAGCTCCGTCTGGTCCTGCTCAACAATCAGGTGGAAGTAGCCTTCCTCAAGATGAATGGATCCCTGAGGCGTCTGAGCCAGGAGTTCCACAGTCCGACCGTTGCCACTGATAGAAGGACGCATATTCAGTGCCCGGAGCGCCTGTAGCTCGATGTGGTGTGGTTTCTGACTTGCGTCAAACCGGGGAGTGCGCGCACTGCCGACGACCAGCGTTGTGCTATTGTACAGCTGGACGGTGCCGACCGCGGCTTGATCCTCATCGGGATCGTAGTACAGCAGGAGTGCGTCGCCGTCGGTACCCAACTCGACCTGGCCTCGCGGCTCTACTTCGATGGCGTGCTCCACCACAATCAGGGAGTCGCTGCCCGGCGGCTGGTAAGTAACGGCGCCGGCGCGGGGCTCCAGCATGATCTTGAGCGGCCGCATACCGTTTAGCACGAACCAACGGATCCCCAGGGGGATCCCGGTGGCGAGTGTGATGCACAGAAAGAACGATAGCAGCAGGACGAGCCAGGCGAGGCCTTCCGTTTTCCTGAACATAGCTATATTGTAGGGTGATTGCTGCTAGTAGCGGATGCGGAAGCTGCGGCTTTCGCCATTCGGAACCTCCCAGGTAAGGTCCAGTTGTGTGACCCGGCCGTGAGCTGGTCCGCGGCGAACGGCCTGGATGAATCGCTGGAGCCGAACCTGGGTACTCTCTGCCCAGATTTCCACGCAGCCATCGTCCATATTGCGAACCCACCCGGCTACGCCCAGGTGTTGGGCGTTGACCTTGATGTAGTGGCGGAACCCTACGCCCTGCACGAGTCCGTGGGCGATGGTATGGACGGCTCTGCATTCCACGGTCTGCTCAGCATCTGATTCCTGCATTGTGATGTCCTATAGTTGTTTGGCAATGCCATTCTATCTAAGTATGGATGGCAGGCAAGTGAACCAACTGGAAGGTTTTTGTAAGGTGCAGGAAACTCGCTATAATGGACATATATGAGTTCATCTAGCCCTCTCGTGGCGTTCAACGCTCACCTGTTGGCGGGCGACACGTCTTACCGGAGTGCCGGGATCTCGGTCTACATCGCGAATCTTCTGCAGCATCTGGGGGCGGCTTCTCAAGACTTGCGATTCCAGATCCTCCTGGGAGATGGTGTTCTGCCCAACGGGATCTCGATCCCGGTATCACGTTCGCGGGTGTCCACCCGGAGCCCCTGGCGACGCATACTTTGGGAGCAGACTGTGCTGCCTTTCGTGGTGCAGCGTCTGGGAGCTAGTCTTCTCCACGGGCCGGCTTTTGCCGGGCCTCTCGTATGCGCCTGTCCTCAGGTGATCACCGTACACGATCTGAGCTTTCTGCGCCATCCCGAGTTCTTCCGCCGCGGGAACCAGCTCTATCTAGGCATGATCACGGGCTTGGCTTGCCGGCACGCTGCGGCTGTGATTGCCGTGTCGGACTTCACTGCCCGTGAGGTGGTGGCGTTGCTGGGCGTTCCGTCTGAGCGCGTAGTGACTATCCATCCGGGCGTGGCACCGCGGTTCCACCCGATTCCTGAGGCAGATGTGGCCAGGTTCAGGGCAAAGAAGGGCCTGCCGGACAGATACATACTCTATCTGGGTACGCTGGAGCCGCGCAAGAATCTCCTGCGGATCGTGCGAGCCTTCAGCCACATCTGCGATCCGGGCCTGCATCTGATTCTTGCAGGGGCGCAAGGTTGGTCTTGCGAGGGCATCTTCGCCGAGGTCGAGAGACTCGGCCTCAAGGAGCGTGTGCACTTCCCAGGTTTCGTGCCTGCGGGTGAGCAGGCTTTCTGGTATAGTGCCGCGCGTGTTTTTGCATATGTATCGACCTATGAAGGCTTTGGCATGCCCGTTGTAGAGGCGCTTGCGTGTGGCGTACCCACTGTGACGGCGTCGACGACATCTCTGCCGGAAGCCGGGGGACAGAGCGTCATCGCTGTGCCTCCGGACGACGAGGCCGCGATAGCGGACGCACTAGACAGAGTGGTATCCGACAATTCCCTGTGGCGTGAGATGAGAGACCGCGGTATCGTACATGCCGCGGGTTTCACGTGGGAGCAGACCGCAGTTCGCACGGCCGCCGTCTACCGGCAGGTCTATGATCGGAGGCTATCTTGAAGCTGGGGCGCCGGAAAAGTCAGGTCATCTGGTGGGTGATCCTTATCGATGTAGCTATGATCAACCTGTCAATGGGATTGGCATACGTATCGCGCTATCGTCTTCAGTGGTTCCTGGATGTCGTCTACGATGCCCCGTTTGCCGACTATCTGCCCTTCAGTGGGATCTTCTCGATTGGCGTGCCCCTGATCCTCTGGTTCACCGGCTCCTATCGCAATTGGCGTGGTCGGGTCTGGCTGGACCATGTCTTCAAGGCGATCAGCGCGGTCGGAATCATGTTGGTCGTAGCGCTGGCTTGGTCCTTTGTCGTGCGACCGCTGGTCTACTCCCGGCTGCTGCTCTTCGAGTGGGGTATTCTCATGATCAGTTTGATCTCCTTGGACCGCGCGCTGGTGTTGCTAGTGCAAGCACAACTGCGCAAGCGCGGAGTGGGAATCAAGAGGATTGTGATCGTGGGGGCCGGCGAGGTCGGACGCCGAGTGATGCGGACCGTGGTCGCCCGGCCTGATCTGGGATATGAGATCGCGGGGTATGTTGACGACAATCCTGACAAGGGTCAAGGTAGGATCGGACGCTTTCAGGGCTTCGGTTCAGTGGACAATCTGTCCAAGCTCATCGATGCGGAGGAAGTGGATGAGGTGATCATCACGCTTCCCTGGAACTATCACCGCCGCATCTTGAGCGTGCTGCGTGCTTGTGCGCGTCGTGACGTGAAGGCCCGCTTGGTGCCGGACATCTTCCAGATAAGTCTGAGTCGCGTGGAGGTCGGGGATCTGGGTGGGCTGCCGCTGATCGAGATTCAGGAGATAGCCTTCAACCGGGCTGAGTTGGCGATCAAGCGCATCATCGATCTGACCGGGGCTTTTGTCGGGCTGATTGTGGGCTGGCCTATTCTCCTGCTGATTGCGATCGCTATCAAGCTAGACTCTCGGGGCCCTGTGTTGTTCCGTCAGCTGCGCGTAGGGCAGCGTTTCCACCACTTCTGGATCTACAAGTTCCGAACCATGCGCGTCGGGGCCGAGGATGAACTCGATGCCCTTCGCGACCAGAGTGAAGTGGATGGGCCGCTCTTCAAGATACGTGAGGACCCACGTGTCACCAAGGTCGGGCATTTCTTGCGCCAGACGAGCCTGGACGAGCTGCCGCAGCTTATCAACGTGATAAAGGGTGAGATGAGCCTGGTTGGCCCGCGTCCGCCGATCCCTGAAGAAGTAGCCCAGTATCTGCCGTGGCACAAGCGACGTCTCTCAGTGCCACCGGGCATCTCGGGTCTGTGGCAGGTTAGCGGACGCAGTGAACTGACCTTTGATGAGATGGTACTGCTAGATCTGTACTACATCGAACATTGGTCCCCTTGGATGGATATGTCAATTCTCCTGCGCACCGTGCCGAAGGTTCTGGCCCGGGATGGCGCGTACTAATACGTTCATCTGGGTCCACGGTTCTCCGTTCCAGATTCACACAAATCCAGGAGAGAGCTATGCTTCAGTGGGAGCTTACGGAACAGGAGTGCCGGTCCGTGCTCCATTTTACGGAGCGCTTGGTCCAGACGCCAAGTCTATCGGGGCAGGAAGGCGCTGTTGCGTCCCTGATCATGGAAGAG
>CBFCZM010000068.1:0-9936 GCA_965602565.1 uncultured Anaerolineae bacterium | reverse complement strand
CAGGTTGGCGCCAACGTCGTAGGTGGTTGCGCCCGAGAAGTCGGCAGACGCGGATTCCTGGAGGCGGTATGCTGTTGCCCCGTCGACCGCGCTCCAGGTAACGGTGTAGTTGGCGGATCCTGAGTTGTTGATGGGGTCGAGCGTGGGCGTGTCCAGCCCTACCTTGACGCTGCTGGTGTTGGACCACTCGCTCGTCAGGCCGGCACTGGCTCTGACGGCCCTGACGCGGTAGTACCACGTGCCGGCGCTCTGGCCTGTGATCTGGACCTGGCTGGCCGATCCGCTGTAGACGGTGACGGGGGAGCTGAAGCTCGCGCTATCATCCTCCTCAAGTGTGTAGCCGGTGGCGTGGGGTACGCCGGACCAGCCAACCCAGAAGTCTCCGTCGCGGTCGGCGTTGTTGATCGGCATGAGGCCGGGGGGCGCAAGCTCAATAGCACGTTCCAGTGCAGCGTAGGCGTCGATCAGGCCCGCGCCGTAGTCCTGATCCCACCCGCTGGCCCCCAGGTCCACAGAAGCAACTTCAATATGTGTCTGAATCTCCTGCGCGGTCAGCTCCGGGTTGAGGGCGAGCAGCAATGCCGCCAACCCCGAAACGTGAGGGGCTGCCTGGGATGTCCCGCTCGCCCACCAGAAGCTGTTGTACAGCACCATACTGTAGATGTCTGTGCCTGGAGCTGCGACGTCGATATAGTCGCCGCGGTTGGAGAACGTGGCGACGACACCGTAGTCGGACGTCGCGGCGACGGCGAAGACTTCGGCGTCGTAGGCAGCAGGATAGACTGCTTGGTCCTCGTAGTCACAGTCGTTCTGGGCGAAGGAGCTATTCCCGCAGTTGCCGCCGGAGGCGACGACGAGGACGCCATGGTTGTGGGCATACTTAGCCGCGTTGTGTAATGTCTGTGAGTCGTCCACACCGCCCAGGCTGATGTTGACAATGTCCGCACCGTGGTCGACTGCATCGGCGATGGCCTCCGCCACGTCGGAGTCATACCCATTGCCTTCGCTATTCAGAACCTTCATTGGCATGATCAGGATCTGCCACGCCATGCCGGCGATGCCTTGATCGTTGTTGCCTGCCGCCGCGATGATGCCGGCTACGTGTGTGCCATGCCAGTAATCGTCGTCCGGATCGTCATCGTTGTTGACATAATCATAGCCCGAGGTGAGCCGCCCCTGGAGTTCCGCGTTCTGAAGATCGACACCCGAGTCGATCACGGCGACCGTGACTGCGCCACTGCCGGTGGTGAGGTCCCACGCGGCCGCGGAGTTGATCACCGTATGGGCCCACTGAAGGCTGTAGTATCTGTCATCCGGTGTGAGATGGGCCCTGATCAGATAGTCCGGCTCGGCGTACTCGACGCCGGGCAAGGCGTTGAGCTTCTCGGCCAGGGCTAACTCCTGGCCGGCGGGGACCTGCCAGCGTTCCACGCCGAGAGCGCTGAATTCGCCCGTTCTTTCGGCCCCGAGCCGGGCCAGCGTTTGCCTGGCCCGGCTCTGAACCGCGCTCACGTGGGGTCTGAACTTGATGAGCAGCGCACCGGATCTGTAAGCGCTATCATAGCCGGTGGCTGATGGGGCTCCAGCTTCTGCGTTACGCATTCCTGGCCCGATCAGCAACAAAGCACCGAACAGCAAGATCAACACCGCGCGATATCTGGTTCTTGATCTCATAGGTTTCCTTCTTCAGGACGTATGGCCCGGCCGATGCTGAACGCTGCTTCCTTGGTAGTATAGCGTTGAAGGCGCACCGCGCCCACTGGATCGGTCCCCGAAATCCGGCGACTGCCCTTGGCAGTCTTGGCCCAGCGGAAGCTTGGCACAGTGAGAATCTACGGGCTAGAACTGCGACCTGGCTGCCGAAGCACTCTGATGCTCGTCTGGCTATCTTCTGAGTCTTGACCTGCGCCCTGCCCACTTGCAGTTCTGAAACGGCAGCAGTACAATGTCGGAGTGACGATCCACCAAACATGGTGTGGCTAGACCAGCTGTCTGTGCCGGATAGCCACACGATGCTGGCCGGGATTTCGTTCGTTTATGTATCGAGCGCGTGCGCTCGCGAGCGCACGGCGCTCGAAAACGCACACGCCCCACAACAACCCACAGGAGTGCATGTATGGACGACTACCTCTTCCGAGAGTCTCTTGCTGAGCTGGATCCCGAGTTGGCCGGCCTGATTGGCTATGAGACGGAGCGACAGGCCCGTAAGCTGATTATGGTGCCGTCAGAGTCAATTGCCCCGGCTGCGGTTCATGAAGCTCTGGCTTCCTCATTCTCGCATATCTACGCCGAGGGCTATCCCGACGAGCGTACGCGGCGGATGACCGAAGCCAAGATCCTGGATTACGAGTCTGAGTTGGGGCATTACCGGCGCTACGCCGATCCCCGGTATTACAAGGGTGTGGAGTACGCGGATGTCCTCGAAGCGCTGACCCGGCGGCGTGTTGCCGAGCTCTACGCGACCGACTCCGTGCCCGCCGGCAAGCTCTATGTCAACGTTCAGTCGCTGTCCGGCGCGCCGGCCAACACGGCTGTCGAGTATGCGCTGATGGCGCCGGGGGATACCCTGATGTCCATGGCGCTCCACGTGGGTGGGCACCTGAGCCACGGCAGCAAGGTGGCCTATTCGGGGAAGACGTACAATGTGGCCCATTACAGCGTCGATGAGGCAACGGAGCTTCTGGACTACGATGCGATCCGCAAGATGGCCCTGGAGGTCAAGCCCAAGGTCATCATTGGCGGATACACTTCCTATCCGTGGGCGCCGGATTGGGAGATCTTCCGCTCCATCGCCGATGAGGTGGGTGCCTACTTGCTTGCCGACATCGCCCACGTCGCCGGTTTGGTTGTCACCGGTGCCTATCCCAACCCGGTGGGCATCGCCGACGTGGTGACGTACACCACGCACAAGACCTACAATGGGCCGCGCGGTGCGGTGATCATCACGCACGATGCAAGACTGGGGCGTCTGTTCGATCGGGCGGTCTTCCCCGGCTTCCAGGGTGGCCCGCATATGGAAGTGATCGCCGCCATCGCCGTGGCGACGAAGCTGGCGCAGACGGATAAGTTCCGCGAGCTTCAGCTCCAGACTGTGGCCAATGCGGTTGCGTTGGCCAATGCGCTGGAATCGGAGGGCGTTCGCGTTGCCTACGGCGGCACGGATACGCACATGGTGTTGATTGACTGCAAGACGATCAAGGGTCCCTGGGGGACGCCGCTGATGGGCGATCCCGCCGCCCGGATCCTGGACATCGCCGGCATTGTAGCCAATCGCAACACTATCCCCGGTGATTCTACGGCACTCTATCCCTCCGGTGTGCGGCTGGGGACGCCGTGGATCACGCAGCGTGGTCTGGACGAGGGCGACATGGCGAAGATCGCCAAGGTCGTCGCGAATGTGTTCAACGCCACCCAACCCTACGTCGTTGGGAAGCGCCGTCCGCGTTATGACTACCGGGCTCGGGTCGACTTCGACGTTCTGGAGCAGGCCAAGCTCGATGTCGCGGAGCTGGCGGAGAAAGCCGCCGATCCGTATGATGGCGAGGCCGAGACCGGCTACCCACACTTCTACTTCATCAACGTAGCGCCCAAGGGTATCGCCGCAGGTGCCGGTTCCTACGAGCGCCTGTCTCTGGAGGGCCGGCGGGTCAAGTCGTTTGTTGGCTGGCTGACCCCGTCCAACACGGCCATGATGGTCGATGGCGAGGCCCGGCCCATCACGCTGTTGGAGGCCGACGGCACGGTCATGACGGCCGGGCTGCTCACGCGCGTCAGCGACGCGACGTACACGCTCGATGTGCCGATGGCCGACGCCCCGCGCGTGATGACGTGGCTGCGCGCGTTGGTCGATGGGTACGTGGCGACCGATGATGCCTTCGGCCGGCTCACCTTCCTCGATGCCGTGCGGGATCTGGGTGAGGCGCCGTTGCCCTCACAGGAGATTGCGCCCGAGACCGGGCCGTTCGCCAAGCCCTACTTCGTCGGTGCGTGGTCACGCAAGGAACCGGCGGGCGAGCCTCTGCCCAAGTTCCAGTGGGCCGAGCCGGATGATGGTGAGCTCCGCACGACGCGCCTGCACGAGACCCACCGTGAGATGGGCGGGCGGATGGTGCCGTTTGGCGGCTGGGATATGCCGGTGTGGTATACGCGCAACCTGGCCGAACACCAGGCCGTTCGAGCCGCAGCCGGGCTCTTCGATGTGAGTCACATGGGGTGCTGGGATGTCCGGGGCCCTGAGGTAGTGGCCTTCCTGGATCTGGTGGCGGTCAATGATGTGACGCTCTTGGGTGTCGGTGACTCCCAGTACACGGCGTT
This sequence comes from uncultured Anaerolineae bacterium, assembly GCA_965602565.1. Lineage (GTDB taxonomy): Bacteria > Chloroflexota > Anaerolineae > B4-G1 > SLSP01 > PWVB01. The sequence continues at coordinate 5,622 of CBFCZM010000068.1, read as the reverse complement.
CTTCGACGTCGACGGTGCGCCGCTGGACGATCTCCTCATCTATCGTATGGGCGAGGATCACTTCCTCGTGGTCGTCAACGCCTCCAACAACGACAAGGACTGGGCGTGGGTGAACGGCGTGCTGAAGGGTGAGGTGATGATCGATCCCGCACGCCCGTGGGTCCGGTGGGGTGGGCCGGAGGGCAGCGTGCTCCTCCGGGATCTCCGCCAGCCTTCTGCCGGCGATGATATGCGCATGGAGTTGGCGATCCAGGGACCGAAGTCCAAGGATATCCTGCTGGCGCTGGGTGGCGCGGTCGAGGATCGTGCCAAGCTGAGCAAACTGCGGTGGGCGGGGATAACGCAAGTGACACTCGGTGGCTTCGACATGATTCTCAGCCGCACCGGCTATACCGGCGAGCGTGTGGCCTACGAGGTCTTTGTCCATCCGGACCGGATCGTGGAGCTCTGGCACCGGCTGCTCGAGCTCGGCGAGCCCTTGGGCCTCAAGCCCTGCGGCCTGGCTGCGCGCGATAGCCTGCGCATCGAGGCCGGGCTGCCGCTGTATGGTCACGAGATGGAGGGCCCGATGAACCTGACCATGGCGGAGGCCGGCTTCGGGATCTATCCCAAGACCTACAAGCCGTTCTTTGTGGGCCGCGAGGCCTTCATCGAGCGAGATGCCAAGCGCTCTGCCATCATCGTGCGGTTCCGGGTGACGGAGAAGGGCCAGCCGATGCCCCAGCAGCTCGATCCGGTGGTGGATGATCGGGGGCGCGTGGTCGGGCGCGTGACCAGCTGTGCTATCGACAACGATGGCTACTTGCTGGGTCAGGCCTTCGTCCGCGATCAGTTCCGTAGGGCCGGTACCAAGCTGAGGGTGTTGGTGACGCCGCGCCGGGCGCCCAAGGCACACGAGGATCTCAAGATGGGAGATCGCGTCGGGCTGCCGGTGTCGATTGAGGTGCTCTGGCGCTTCCCGAGATACGCGCAAGACGTCCGTGACGGAGGGGCGGCGCGGAATCTCTCCCGCGCCGCCCGCTTCACAAGATCCTGCACCTCTGTTCTGTCTTGTCCTATGTCTGAATGACACGCTACTAGTGACACGTTGCCGGAGACCGGTCTGCGCATCCCAGGACAAGACCCTTCGCTCTCTTGGTGAAGGACTGCTCTAGCTGCCTCAAGCCGCTCAAGATGACTGTACTTGCGGGTCATTGCGGACTGAGCCGCGCGCCCGCGCGCGATGGCGGTGATCAGGATGACGGCTCTTGCCGGGGTGCCGGCCAGATGCGTAGGCCCTGAGCCGTGCCCTCTTGTCCCATTGGGGGATGCCGCTAGAATGCTCTCGTGCCAACGCCATTCGAACACCTAATCTATGCGGATCTCGTCCTGGACCATCCTGGTCTGCCCGCGCAGCTGCGTGAACTCCTCCATCGGGAGTTGGGGCCGTTTCTGCTTGGGACGACGGCAGCGGACGTCCAGTCCATCACCGGGCAGAGGCGCGTGGAGACGCACTTCTACCGTCTCTCAGAAGGCAGAGATGGTTCCCCCGCAGACAAGATGATCCGCCTCCATCAGGAGCTTGCGCATCCCGAGGAACTGTCTCCGGCGCGTGCTGCGTTCATAACCGGCTACCTCGTGCATCTGGCCTGGGATGTCATCTGGGCTTGGGACATCTTTGTGCCCTTCTACCGCGATGGGCAGCAATGGCCTGACAGCGCGAACTCGCGAGTTCACTCGTTCTTCGTGCATCACAACGCTCTGCGGGTCTGGTTGGACCGGAAAGCCTATGCCGGCCTGCGGGACAACGCAGCGATACCCGGCTTGTTGCGGGAAACGCTGTCTGATCACTGGTTGCCGTTTGCGCACGATCGGGCGCTGGCACAGTGGCGGGACTGGCTGGTTGAGCAACTGGAGGAGCCGTCGCTGATCCAGACGGCCGAGGTCTTCGCCGAGCGGCTGCGAGTCCCGGTGTCGTGCCTGGAGGCCATCGTGGCCGAGATGATGGCCGGAGACTATGCTACCGTTCCCGGTATTGAGGCTGGCCTGGCAAGCTATGAGGCTGCCGCGCTGACCGAGAGTCTGCAGACGGTGTTGCGCTACTGGGGGATTGAGCGTACACTTGATCGTAAGTTGGAGACCGAGATGACGGGGTCAGCCACATAGCGGGGCGTGTTCTCCATAGATGGATATCAGTGGGGAGAGCGTATGAAGGTTTTCGTTGCAGGGGGCGCCGGCTACATCGGTAGTGTTGTCGCGAACCAACTTCTTGAGGTCGGTCACGACGTCACTGTTTACGACAGCCTGATCAAGGGACATTCGGAGTCTGTGCCCGCGGGCGCGACCTTTGTCCAGGGCGATATACTGGACCGCGCCAAGCTGGACGAAGTATTAGGCGGGGACCAGTACGATGCGATCATTCACTTCGCCGCGTTTATCGAGGCCGGCGAGTCGATGCAGGATCCCGGGAAGTTCTTCCGGAACAACGTGATGGGCAGCATGACGCTGATCGAAGCGGCTGCCGCGCACGGGTTGTCGAAGTTCGTCTTCTCCTCTACCGCCGGCGTCTACGGCACCAAGGACACACCGATCACCGAGGACGACCCGGTGGGCCCTGTCAGCGTCTACGGTCACTCGAAGCGTATGGTCGAGGAGACCCTCGCCTGGTACAATCGTATCCACGGGCTGCGCTACTGCGCGCTGCGCTACTTCAACGCAGCCGGTGCCACCCCGCCGGCGCGCGGTGAGGCGCACACGCCGGAGACTCACCTGATACCGTTGGTCCTGCAGGTTCCGTTGGGGCAGCGGGACCATGTCTACGTGTTTGGAGATGACTACCCTACGCGCGACGGCACGTGCATCCGTGACTATATCCACATCCTGGACCTCTCCGAGGCGCACATTCTGGCGTTGGGCGCGCTGGATGGACACTCGTCCTTGATCTGCAATCTGGGCAATGGCGAGGGCTATTCGGTCAAGGATGTCATCGAGACAGCGCGTGAGGTCACCGGTCACGATATCCCGACGGTGATTGCCCCGCGGCGGCCGGGGGATGGCCCTACGTTGGTTGCCGATGCCTCGCACGCACGTGAGGTGCTGGGTTGGGAGCCCAGAATCCCGGATCTGCGTGATATCGTCTCCAGCGCATGGGCCTGGCATCGGTCTCATCCCCACGGCTACGATTCAGACTGATCTGCCGCCACCACGCGGTTGCATTGCGTCATTTCCAGGAGGCGGCGGTGAATCAGACCGCCGCCTTCTCGTATAGAGGAGTGTTGCCGGATGCGCATAGGGATCAACCGTACCATGCTATCCCTGGCTGCGGTAATCGGGGGGCTGTTGACAGCAACGCCTGCTGCGACTGCCGAACCGCCGCCCGACGTGGCCTCCTATGAGATCGAGGCCGCATACGAACCTGCTGATCACCTGATCATAGCTCGCGAAGCGGCAACCTACACAAACCTCACCGATACAGCAATTCCCGATCTGGTGCTGCATCTCTACCTGAATGCCTTCAGCAACCCGGACACACTCTGGATGCGGGAAGCCGGTCCTGTCCACCGTGGGTACGCGTACAGCCCGGCGTATCCTGGATGGATCCGGATCGATGAGATCCTGCTGGAAGACGGGGCCGTGTTGGAGTGGGCTCCCATTGATGGTGATGCGACGTTGGTCCGCGTGGATTTGCCCCAGCCGGTGCAACCCGGCGACAGCGTGCGTGTGGAGATCACGTTTGAGGCGCAACTGCCGCGTGTCTTCGCCCGCACGGGGTGGGCGGATGCGCCCGGAGCGGGCGCGCCCGCGGAGGGCGGCGGGGACTTTGTGATGGCCGGGCAGTGGTTCCCCAAGTTCGGCGTCTGGGAGGAGGGAGGGTGGAATGCCTACGCCTTCCGCGCCAACAGCGAGTTCTACGCTGACTTTGGTTCGTATGACGTGGCACTGACGCTGCCCGAAGGGTGGCGCGTCGGTGCGACGGGCGTGCCGGTCGGGGAGCTCATCGCCAATGCTGACGGTACGGTGACGCACACGTTCCACGCCGACCACGTAATCGATTTCGCCTGGAGCGCCTCACCCCGGTTCAAAACCTTGGCTGAGCAGGCCGGCGGCGTGGAGGTCACCGTCTTCTACCTACCCGGGCAGCGGTCTGAAGCCAATCGGGTGATGGCGGCCGCGCTTCAGGGACTCGAGCTCTACCAAGAATGGTACGGTGCCTACGGTCGGGGGCTGTACGATGCGCTGACCGTGATTGTCGTCCCCCCGAGTGCGGGTGGCGCCGGCGGCATGGAGTACCCTATGCTCTTCACTGTCGGGGCAACGGTACCGGCGGGGATGCCGCGCTGCGTGCGGATGCTTGAGGTCGAGACAGTTCACGAGTTGGGGCATCAGTGGTTCCAGTCGATGGTCGCGACCAATGAGGCGGAGGAACCGTGGCTGGATGAGGGCTTCACCGACTACAGCACGGCGCGGGCGATGCGTGAGCTGGATGGCGGGGATGCCATTGCGTGCGGGGGCTGGACGCTGTCCTACCTTGGGATGCAGCGGATCTCCTATGTGGCAATGCCGGATACGCCGATGGCGGGGCATGCCTGGGAGTTCGGCATGGAGTATGCCATCGCGACTTACTCGAAACCGGTGGTCGCCCTATCGACGCTGGAGAGGTACGTTGGCGAGCTGGCCATGCTGGAATTCCTGGGCACCTATGTGGATCGCTACGCGTTCAGACACCCGTCCGCCGACGATGTGCGCGCTGTGATGTCCGAGACACTGGGAGCAGAGACGACTGCCTGGTTCTTTGATGAGGTGGTGAACAGCGGCGCGACGTTGGATGCCCAGGTGTTCGCCACCGCAGCAAGTGGCGACGCTGCGGTCCGGCGGGGAGAGCTCTGTCTGCCGGTGACGGTCAAGGTCACGACAGCCTCCGGGAGTGAGATCGTCGATTGGCCCTGTGATGGGGCGCTCAAGGTCGCAGCCGAGGATTGGGTTGGCGTGGAGGTCGATCCGGAGCGCGTGATGCTGCTTGACCTGAACCTGGCCAACAATGCGACGCAGGAGGGCACGGATTGGGGGCCGCGCTTCTCAGCGCGCTGGGTAGGGGCCCTGGTACGGGTTACCCAAGCTCTTCAGTCGCTCTTTGCGGGAGCGTGGCGACGGTGAAAACGCGGTCAACGTTTCGGGAAGCTGCCTCGTGCGTGTATCGCCGTCCTTGGCCCTGGGTGATCCGTTACGTGGGGGCTCTGATCCCCGCGTCACTGGTGGCTTTGATGCTCCTGATTCCTCTGCGGTCCTGGCTGTCGCAGGCTTTGGTGGTCGAGGTGCTTGAGACGCAGTCACTGGATCTTCTTGTCGATGCTCTTGTGAGCCTCCCCACCGAGATGGAGGACGGCTCTCTGTTGCTGGCCGGGGCGCTTCTGACTCCTCTGATCTGGATAGGTATGCGGGTGCTCTGGCTGCTCCTGGAGGGCGGCGTGCTGATCACCTATGCGCGGCCCGAGCGTGCCACCGTGGGTGAGTTCCTGCGCGCATGCGTTCATTGGTTCCCCAGCTTCCTGCTGATCTCGGCGACGGCGGTCTCTGCTACGGGCGCCGTTGTTGGGATCGCCGCTGTGGGCGTGGCTCTGATTCAGGCGCTGTCGTTGTGGCCAT
>CBFCZM010000067.1:0-10001 GCA_965602565.1 uncultured Anaerolineae bacterium | reverse complement strand
GTCGGTGTGGGAAGGGCAGCACAGCCGTTGGCAGAGAGTACCAGGGCCAGTGAGAGGAGTATGGCAACGGTGCGCTGCCGGTTGTCTGTTGCTGTGCTCTCTGGTGCGCAGCGTCTGAGCTGATCCGGTTGATGGACTTGCCCCATAGACGGGTGCCTCCTCTGGATACAGCAGGTGGGGGCCAGCGCGCGCGCGGTGCCCCACCTGCTGGCAAAGTGTCTGGTTGAGGCTAGGTGGCGCGCAGTCGTCGTGCCAGGACCATCACAGCTACCAACAAGACAGCACCGCCGACCAGCAGCCATTCCCCTAGACCGGTCTGAGACAACTCGCTGGCGGCGGAACCGCCGTTGTCGGTTGCCGCCTCAACGGCTTCCGGACGCGGTGTGGATGTGGGGCGCGGTGTTCGAGTCGGTGTCGGCGTGCGACGCGGTACCGGTGTTGCGGTTGGTTCGGCCTCCGTGTCCTCAGGCGCTGCGGCCAGAGCCTCAGCGTCGGCTTCTTCGTCTGTTGGCGTCGGCGTGGCTGTAGGTCCCAACAGAGGAGTCGCTGTGGGCTCCGGCGTGTCTGTTGATGCCGGCATCTCTGCGTCAGCCTCTGCCACCACAGTCTCCTCGGTGACGGTGGCCACGATCTCGGTGAGTGGGGGCTCCGCCTGCTGCGGCTTATTGAGGACCAAGGCCCATACACCGAAGGAGATCAAGGCACATACGAGAAGGCCGCCCAGTACAGCAACGGCGACAATGAATGTGCGGTTTCGTCCTTCACCTTCGGGCTGCTGTTCTTCTTCATCCTCCACGAAGGTGTCGTCGCCGCCAATTGCATCGAATACGTCGTCTGACATGATCACAACCTCCTCACCTGCGTGCCCACCAAACATAGGGGAGCTACTCTGACCAGAATCGGTGTGCGCTATATGGATATTGTAAACAAAAGACACCAAAGATGCAAGCTATACTTTAGCCACGCCCCATTTTTCGCCTCAAGTTCTTGTGTCTTTCAGCGTCAGTATGCGCTCTTCAGTCTTGTTGCCGGCGGAGATCGTGACCGCGCGGCTGCGTTCCGAGGGAAGCTCGTCCGTGAGGAAGCGCGTGATGGCGTGAAGCGCGGCTTTCAGGATGGCTTCGCCCAGCGGGACCATCTTGACATCGATGAACAAGTTCTCCTCGGGCATCTGTTCGTCGAGATCGGCCATTTCCTCGCGGAAGATGGTCAGGAGGTCCTCTTCGTGATCCTTCAAGAAGTAGGCCAAGTCCTTCCGCGCCAGGCGGAAGGCGCTCTCGCGCACTGTCTTACGTAGCGGCATCGGATGTAACACTCCCGGCTAGAATAGGCGCTCTAGGTTCGCGTACGGGACCCGTACCGGTTCGCCTTCTCCAATATTCACAGACGCCCCGGGGAGTTTCGCCCCGGTTTCGAGTTGAACACGTTCCGCCAACCTTTGCTGGATTGTACCTGATCTGCCGCGAAAGATTCCACGCAGGATGCGGACCCGTTCCCCAATCGCCAGAGGAGCGTCAGTCTGGATCACCCGGCCCGCCTGCGTCGGCATGGGAATGACGATGTAGGGGCGCATTGGATGCCAACGGTTGCCGATATCACCGCTAATCGATGCCTCGCGTCCATCCAGTGACTGCAAGATATCGAAGACAGCCTGGGCCATAGGCGTTGTACCTATGCCTTCGATGGCAATGATCGGGAATCCGGCATCGCGCAGTTGTGGGATCAGGCCTGCCGGCACGCTGCCCACGATCATACCACGGACCCGCATCTCCGCGGCTTGCTGGATGGTTTCCTCGTCGACGGTCGAGCCCCCGATCAGGATCGATCCCTGGGACGAAGCATTGATATGTGTGGCGCGAATGGGATGCCTGGCCTCGCGAACCAACACTCTCAGAATGCCATGGGCTTCGTAGCCATTGCCCCACAGCGCTTGGATCAATCCCCCCACCGTTTCGATGACGATGCCCTCGCCGGGTTCTGCCTCGACGATGTATCCCGGTACGAGGGCGTTCAGGCGAACCATCTGGGGTTCGGCCTGCAGTAGCAGGCGCCCTCGCCCGAGGCCGGCGACCTTGCCGCTGATCGGTGATCGACAGACGCGGGAGCCCAATCCGCCTCTTGATGCCAGGACATCTCCTTCGGAGATGGCCTGACCGCGTTCCACCCTGAAACAAGAGTTCGCGCTGCGCTGCGGTACATCCAGCTCCTGCGCAACCTCCACGATCCGGAAGTCAGGTGGTATGACGGCTTGGGCGACGATCTGGGTGGGTTCTACCGAGTCACCAGTGCGCATCAGGACGGTGCCTGGATGGGAGAGACGACGCGATGTACGGATGGTCGTCAGCGGGTTGGCTATGCAGTGCTGGATGATCATACTAGCCTCCGACGTCCCGAATCCACCGGCTGAGCGTGCGACGCCGCCGGTCAGGGTCGGAAGGCAGGTGGAGAGGGCGTCCGCGGGTGTCAACCACGAGCCCCACCAGTCCTCCCGAGACCTCGACTCTGCCGCCCTGTCCAGGACCCATCCCGACCTCAATCCGCCGGCCTGGGTGGATTTCCAGGGTAGCGCGCCGCCCGCCCAACAATGGCCAGACCTCGATTTCGCCGTAGTGGGCCTCCACATTGAGCTCTCTACCGCCATCATAGGCGATGCGCATTCGCATCACGACCTCTCCGGGTCTCGCTTGTCCTACGGGTGAGATCACGGTTCCCAACGAGACAAGGGTGCCCGACTCCAGAGCTGAGGCCGCTGCCAACGGCTTGATCTCTGCCACAGCACCGATCGCCGGTGCGGCGCGGCTGCTGTCCAGCAGTAGCGTGGATATTCCGACGGGCTGCAGACCATCCAGAATCGTGAGCAGCGCTTGGCTCGGACGCGGGCTGAGGACGATGCCGCCGCCCGAGATCAGGATGGGATCGGTCCGTGGCATCACGTTTGCCGACTGCATTGCTGCCTCTCCGATATCCCAAGTCGGCCAGGCTGTGCTCAATGTGGATCTCAGCATCTCACGCACAACCGCCAATTCGACCCACAGCTCCTGAGACGTCTGGGGGATGGTGGAGGGCTGCAACTCGGTGTTGTACAGCATCGCCAGGAGAGTCTCTCTGTCCATCTCAGCTGGTAGCCACCGCAGAATGCGATCCAACCCGTGGGTCTCTACCCAATCGATCAGCCCATTGGCCACGCCGTGTTCGTAGACGGAGACATAGGATCGACCCTGAAAGGTGGCAGCCATCGTCGTTGTAGCCGCGCCGACGTCAACGCCGAGCACACCCCGGTCTGCGTTGCCCTCGCGGTACCAGAGAAAGTCAACCACGTGGGAGAATGCTCTAGCGACAGGAAAGAGCGGGAGACGGCTCCAAGCGTTCAAGCTCTCTATTCCCGGTGCTGTCCGCAGGCGCTTCTCAATGTAGAGTTCTTCGAGCGCGGATTGCGCAGGCCCCAGGTGCTCGGTGCCTGCTGTGGGATGAACGTTACCGGTTGTCACGACACGGGTGATATCGCCAAGGAGTCTGGTCACCTGCGACCTGAGGGCAGTGTTGCCGGCATAGACCACGGTGGGTCGCTGTTCTTCCTCCAGCATCGAGCTGGCCAGGGCTACGGCCTCTGCAAGTTCCAACACGGGACGCCGTGCGCCTCCGTCAACGCCTCCGACGAGAAGGACGGCATCCGGCATCAGATCCCGCACCGTCCGCGCCCACGTCTCCTGGGGTGTGCGCACGTTACCCTCACGGGAGAGCGTTGCTTCTATGGTGGCGTAAGTGCCACCTACGGCACGGCGCCCGCTCTCCAAGCTCATCTCTCGGACCAGCCCGGCAAGCACAACTCTGAGCGGCTGGACCGCGCTGAGAATCACCGCAAAGGCATCGACGCCCTCTTGGCCTGTGCGTGGCACGACAATACGACCCCGGGTGTAGAGCGTGCGCCCGGCGAAGGATTCCAGCTCCCGGACTCCCCGGACGACGCCAATGCTCAGGTCATTCCACGGAGGCCTTCCCGTCGTTTGGGTTTCGGCCTGGGCCACAAACTGATAGCTGTCACCGACGCGCTCCAGAAGCAGAAGCTTGGTGACGACTGTGCCGCAGTCGACAATCAGGATGGAGTCTATATTCTGTGCCTCTGCCACACCTATCTCCCTACCGAAGACATCAACCAGCTGGCCAAGTCATTGATCTGGCTCAAGCGGATCACCATTGCGGTCAGCGCCGACGAGATCGCACCGGCAAAGGCCGCGCCCAGCCCTACAACAAGGAAGAATCCGCCTAGCTGCCGGATGCTGCGGTGCCACAGGCTGGGCCTCTCCTCCTCTACAGGTTGTGCCTTGGGACGCGCGGTGAACAGCAAGAGCACAGAGAGGGTGCCGATGAGTGCAACCAGTCCCTGGAGTAGTCCCAGTATGCCCGCATCGAGCTGGATCCCCTGGCCTGTGGCGAGAACTTGGGGAATCAGTGAGCCCGTCAGGGCCCCGGAAACTGCTACCCCTGCACCAACGCCCACCAGATAGCCGAGCGGCATATTGCCTAGAGCAGAGATCCTGCCGAGGAAGCGGGTCGGCGGGAAGCCCTTCAGCAAGAGCAAGGACCCGAGGAGCAAGGGCACTGCGTAGGTCAGGTTGGTCGCAGGGTCGGTGTTGGACAGGGCCGGTGAGATCCACTGTTGCCATACGAAATCAACGGCGATACCCGTAGCGTATCCGACCGCAGAACCAACCAGTAAGGCCAGTGCCCAGCGGTAGAGTACATTGTCGCCGAGAAGATAGCTGAGGATCATCAGGGTGACGATTGTCCCGATGATCAGGCCCAAGATTTCAGACATGGCTCTCGCGGGCTCCCTTCCTACCGGCAACAAGGCTGACAAGCAATCCGATTACGAGCAGTCCGCCGGCTGCCCACTGGGCCAGCATCAAGACGTTGAGCGTTCGCGCTGCACTATCAGTATCCTCAACGCCGCGGAGTTCGCGGTAAGCCAGGGCGTCTGGGAGCCCAACCAGCCACCCTTGGATCTGCAGCGTCGCCAGGTAAGGAGCAACGATAGGGCCTGCTGCTGCGCTAACGCCCACGCTCAGTGAGACAGGGGCGGGTGCACTGTCGTAGGCCAGCTGGACTTGCTCAATCCACCATCGCAATCGCTCCGGCTGTGATGACAGGACCAGAATGTGGCGGGCGGCCTGTGCGTCCGGCTGCGACAGGAATGCCGAGATCCCGCTGGCGTTGCCGGCTAGATAGCTGCTGTCAAGCCGAGCAGAGCCTGCCTGTGCTTCTGCCTCGGTGGCCAATACCGCGCCAAGTGCTGCGCCTTCCGGCAGCGTGCTCACGATGGTGATTTCCGCCTGTTGTGCAGTGAGTTGCTGTAGCACCGGCATCGCAACCTGCCTCATCTCTTCAGCATAGGCTGTGCCATATTCGACCGCTACGATGACGCGATCACCGGGCTGCAGTGCATCGAGGGACTCGATGAGCGCGGGGGCACCAGGCGCCAGCTGGGCCGGTGATGCTGATGCCAATCTCAGCCCCTCGGGCAGGAGCAGGAACATCTCCAACACCCCCAGGATGAGGATGGCAGCGACGAGCAAACGGATCAAAGCCGTAGTGGCCTCACTGCGTGGCTGTACGTGAGAGACCGGTCGCTCTGCGCTGCGTGGTCGCTCCAGCAAGCTCTGCCAGAGCTGCGCTTGCGCAATCACAGCCTCCGGTATCGCGGTCTCTGCACCGACCTTGACATCGGCCGGCGCATCGATCAAGGCAAGCGGCTGCAGTACGCCGGGTACCCCCTGCAGCGGCCCATCTGGCTCCGCCGGTGTTGGCAGCGCCACCCGGTGCGGGGGCGCCTCGCCTGCTGCACCGGGCTCTGGGCGCAGGGCCTGCAGCCAATCGGGGATATCGGCGCTGGCCAGCTGATCGGAGACACCAAAGACAGTCGCCGACGAGCTCTGCGGCCGGAGATCCTGTAGCCAGCCTGGTAGCTCCGCGGGCGCGGGCATATCCCCTTCTAAGATGCCGGATTGAGCGGGCGGTTGTTCGGGCCCCGTGAAATCCAGTTCGAGCAGCCAGCCCGGCGTTTCGGCCGGCTCGTCCTGTGAGGGAGTGAGTTCCACTTCCCTCTCTATGCCAGCGTCTCCCTGGACAAATACCGGTGCGGTTGGCTCGTCTTGGGTGGTCTCTGTTGCCGGCTTGATATCCTGAAGCCAGCTGGGCCCTTCCTGTGGCTGTACCGTCAGCTCCTCGGGTATCTCATCGTCGCTGGCGAAGATGGCTGCGCCGCCGACTGCTGCCGTGCCGACCTCAAGTCCCGTAAGCCATTCTGGAAGCTCCGCCGGTTCTAGCTCGGGTGAAGCTGATGAGACGGCGGACATCTCTGGGGCCGGTGTTTCGGACGGTTCTTGCATTCCTTCCTGTGACATCGTCTGCAGCCAATCCGGTAGCTCGATGTCGCCCGATTCCTCGCTATCGTCGACTGCGGAGAACCAGTCCGGTAGATCGGCGGATAGCTCCGGTTCTGTTGACGGTTGGGCCGATGTCTCGAACTGCGTTTCGGAGTCAGGTGTGCCGCCGATGTCGGTGTTGTCGGCTAGCGCTTGTGCTTCGGCGAGCCAGTTCGGTGGTTCCGACTCTGAGAAGATCAGTGGCTCCGATTCGGACTGGATCCCTGTACGCTCCGTTTCTGCTGACTCAGCCGATGTGTCGGCGACATCGTCATACCAAGTGGGTGTCTTGTCAGTTGCCGTGGCGGACAGCTCTCCCGGCAAGGTCTCGACCTCTTGTTCATCGGATGTCCCTATGAGCCAGTCGGGCAGCTCTGAGTCCGTTGGCGTCTCGGCCTGTGCTGCCTCGGTTGAAGCCGTCAGCCAATCAGGCAGATCAGGCTTCTCCGAAGCCTCGGCCAGCAAATCACCGGTGTCCGCTGTGGCAACTAGCCAGTCCGGTGGTTCAGATTGGCTGTCATCAGTGCCAGTTGGCGTGAGTTCATCTTCTGGTGCCGCCTCACCCGCGAGCCAGTCGGGCAGGGCATTGGACTCCAGGATGAGCTCGTCCTGGGTTTCGCTTTCGGGTCCATCGGGTTCCTCGGCCGCGCCGAAGTCTGCGTTTTCGTCGAGCAAGCCCGAGAGCCAATCGGGATGGCCGCCGGAAGGGTCGATCTCATCTTCCTCAGATCCTTCCGCGGGTCCACCCGCTGTCCCGAGGGTTTCCTCTGCGCCCTCGGTGAGGCCGCGCAGCCAATCGGGTCGTTCATCACCGGCACGTGGCACCGCACCGTCGTTGGCGGCGGCCCGAGTCGGCAAGGAGATACCCTTCACCGGCGAGCTCTCAGCGCGGCTGTCAGATTCGGCGGGGAGGTCCGAGGGAATGATGCCCTCTGGTTGGATAAGCCGAGCATTGCAGTTGTCACACAGGAGGTTTCCCACCGAGTTGGGCGTGCCGCATGCCGGGCAGCGGATCTTGGTCTGCGGCAGAGCCATCCCGCAATTATCACAGGACCTATGGCTGTCCTGATTGAGCGTACCACAGGTGGGGCAGCGAATCATAGTCTGCTCTAGCCTATCCGCCGCTCTGGGGCCGGTCGATGCCCAGGATAATTCGCAATCCTGTCATCACAATGCCAAGGACGACACCGAGAAGCAGCCCTCGCATACCGCCGGTAGCGGCTGCGTCGACAAACTGAAGAATGATCTCTAGGACGCGTGGGAACACGATCGGGATCGTGCTGAACAGGTAGAGTACTGCTATGGCAATGAAAAGCGCACTGTTGATATGCCATCGCGTGCGCAGTAGGCGCATCCCGCTTAGCACCAATGTGACGGCTGTGAGCGCGAGCAGCGCAGATTCACCAGGAATAAGCACTGATTTGACGATGGCCTGCACGTGCGTGCCCTCCGGGCCCTGTGTGAAAACCAGGACAAGGCTCGCGACCGCCGATCCGACCAGTAGGAAGCTAGCAATGCGGTGCTTCGACTGCTTCTGGAGGATCCGTGCCAAGTGAACTCTCATAACATTTCCGTAGGCGAGCAACAAAGCAAAGGCGCTCAGAACCGTTGCCCAGCGCACCAAGTCGATGCGGATGCTCTCCAGAGCAGGCACGGGCAGTAGATATCCCAGGAGTACCAAGATCCCGCAGACTACTGCGATGGCTGTGGGGATGAACCATTTGAACACTGGCCTAGCCTCCCAGCCCAAGCAAGGAAGCGCCTGTCGCAACCAGAATGCCGGCTACTACCAGCCAGCGCAGGAGATCCTCGGCACTAAGGCTAACCCAGAATGCTGAACGGTCTGAGACCTCGGCACCGCCGGCAAACATCTTTTCTCCCATAACGAGGCGATCCTCCCCGATATCGGAGTAGAGCGTTGCCAGACCCACCGCTGACGTGGCGCCGCCGAATAGCTTCTCTCCCCCTGTTGCCGCTGCGCTGGTGAGGAGGCTGGCCTCCTGATCGAAGGCACCCAGGATAATGCTGGTGCCCATCGGCTCATCGAAGGAGAGTGTCGCGGCCATTGCAGCATAGAGCATCGGGCTCGGAGCTGTGTAACGGACCTGCCCCGATTTGTAGTTCCGCAGGTTCCCTAGTCTCGCGTAGGCGCCACGCAGCTGGTCATCGGCGATGAGAAACAGTGTGGGATCGCCGGTCGTGATGAAGGGGGGGGTGTCGTAGGCTGCCGAGAGTTCTGTCAGCGCACCCAGCCCTTGAAGGGCTGCGATGGCGGTGAGCCCATTCTCATCCAGTAGACCCCCGCTGCCCAGTGCCACGTGGATGGTAACGCCTTCCTCAGCCACGCGCCCAACTTCATTGGCCAGGCTGGCAAAAGCTGGGGACAAGCTGGCACCCTTCGGTTTCCTGCGCCGCTGGTCCATACCGTATACCGAGAGCGCCACAGCGCCGATCAGGGCCAGAGCCAGTGCGGCAAGTTGCGAACTCATCCAATTGCTCCCTCGGCAATGCGCGCGTGCAGAGCTTCCAAAGCCTCGGGGTCCTCAAGTGCTTGAGCAAGCGGCGTCACAGTGTCGTCTCCCAGGAAGGGTGCCAGCATCCATAGGAGCTGACCGCCGGCGTACCCCCAGACCTGTAGTACTCCGATGAAGAGATGCGCCAGATCATCGAGCTTGCGTGCTCGCAGGGCATCGACCCATTGTATGAGTGGCGCCGGGAGGGAGGCTTCACGTTCCACTGGGAGTTCCTATTCTGTATGCGATCAATATGACGAAACCAACGGTTTGGTAGCCATTGATCAGTGACGCACCCGCTTTTCGGTGTGTACGTGTAAGTTGGTGTGCTCTTGACTGATATGGATGATCAAGATTACGAGTTTCGCACATTGATATTGCAGGATCTAACCACTTTTTCAGTATAGCACGGTTTGAGAACCGTGTAAAGCAATCCACATTCTAACCTGCGACACGCTTTTCAACGGTGTTGCCTAGCGCTATACTAGCGTGTACCACTGAATGGGGGGTGATGGGCTCATTGCGGGTCTTGATGATTTCGAAAGCGTGCATCGTTGGCATGTATCAGAAGAAGCTTGCCGCGATGGCAGAGGTGGCGCCTGATCTCGATTTGACGGTCGTGGTGCCGCCGTTCTGGCGCGATGAACGGGGAAAGACATCCCTGGAACGGGTATACACGCAGCGATACCGGCTGGAAGTTGTGCCCATGGTGTTCAATGGGGCCTTCCATCTGCACTTCTATCCGGGTCTGCGCAAGGTTATCGCTCGTGAGAAGCCCGATCTGGTGCACATTGATGAGGAGCCCTATAACGTTGCGACCTACCACGCTAACGTGCTCGGCCGTCGTTTCGAAGCGAAGACGCTCTGGTTCTCGTGGCAGAACCTCAACCGGCAGTACCCGCCGCCCTTTTCGTGGATCGAGCGGTACAACCTTCGGCATGTCGATCACGCCTTAGTCGGCAGCCAGACGGCTGCCAAGGTATGGCGTGCCAAAGGGTATGAAGGGGGTCTGAGTGTGATCCCGCAGTTTGGTGTTGATCCCAGCGAGTTCTGCCCGCCGGAGAAC
>CBFCZM010000066.1:0-10018 GCA_965602565.1 uncultured Anaerolineae bacterium | reverse complement strand
TCAACGTCGCCACCGAGATCCGCCAGGCTTTTGAGCAGGGGATGAGGGCGACCGGTGGGTTGGATGGCGCAAAGGACGCGGTCTATGAGCGTACGACGTGGTTGATTAAGGAGTACTATGGCATCTCGGGCTCTCGCAGCCTGATTATCGGGTGAGCCTATGAGTGTCCTGGGAATCGATGTCGGGACGACGGGCTGCAAGGTCGCCTGCTTTGCCGATGATGGCCGCATGCTGGCAGCGGCGTATCGGGAGCACACAATGGCTCACCCGCAGCCAGGAAGGGCCGAACTTGACGCTGCGGTCGTCTGGTCAGAGACCAAGAGCGCCATTCGTGAAGTGGCGGCAAAGACGTCCGCTGACCCGATCCAGGCAGTGGCCGTCTCTTCGTTGGGTGAGGCTGTAGTGGCTGTCTCCAAAGACAGGCACATCCTCGCGCCCTCGATCCTCAGCTTTGACACGCGCGGCGAATCCTACCTGGAGGGGCTTGAGCGTGCAATGGGGGCCGGGAAGCTCTACCACATCAATGGCAATACGTGGGGTAACCACTACGGGCTGACCAAGTTGCTTTGGATCAAGGAGCATCGTCCCGCGTTGTACGAGCATACGGACAAGTTCCTGCTGTGGAGCAGTCTCATGGCCACAATGCTCGGCGCCGAGCCGGTAGTTGATCACACGTTGGCCAACCGGACTCTGCTCTTCGATCTCGAAACCCAGGATTGGTCGGAGGGTCTGCTGGCGCTGACCGGGCTGGACCGTGAGAAACTGCCGACCACCGCGCCATCCGGCACAGTGGTGGGCACGGTCTCTCCGCGCGTCGCCCGCGAGCTCGGTCTGCCTGCAGGCGTCGCGATCACGACGGGCGCCCACGACCAGTGTGCCAATGCGGTTGGCTGTGGCGTGATTGAGCCGGGGCTCGCCGTCTACGGGATGGGTACCTATATCTGCATCACGCCGGTCTTCAGGCAGCGCCCGGATCCAGACGTGATGGTTGCCCGCGGTCTGAACACGGAGCATCATGCCGTTCCGGGGGCCTATGTCAGCTTCATCTACAACCAGGGCGGCTCGCTGGTCAAGTGGTACCGTGATACCTGGGCTGCGGCGGACCATCGAGCAGCACAAGCAGAGGGAGCTGATGTCTACGATCAGCTCTTCGCGGAGTGGCCCGATGGGCCCAGTGGCCTCGTCGCGCTCCCGCATTTCACCACGACGGGGCCACCGGATTTCATCTCAGACTCCTGCGGCGTTATCGCCGGGCTGCGGCTCGAGACACCGCGGGGGGCGATTCTCAAGGCCCTGGTCGAAGGTGCGACGTTCTACCTCAAGGATTGTGTTGATGGTCTTCCGGAGACGGGTGTCGCCATCAATGATTTTCGTGCCGTCGGCGGGGGCAGCCAGTCTGACGTCTGGGTTCAGCTCTCAGCCGATATCCTCGGTCGTCCCCTGAGCCGCCCCCGGATCACGGAAGCTGGGGCGCTTGGGGCTGCCATCATCGCCGGCGTCGGTAGCGGTGTGTTTGGTGGGTATGCGTCGGCGGTTGAGGCTATGGTGAAGCTGGAACGCACGTTCACGCCTGACACGGTGCGACACCAGCGCTATGCTGAGTGGTTTGGGAGGTACCAGCAACTGGGACCATTACTGCTAACCTACCTGCATGATCTGGCTGGGCACTGAGCCCGCGCCGGCCATCCAAGGGGGCTCTACAGAGAGTGTGATGAACAGCAAAGAACGTGTGCGACGGGCCTTGGCCCATGAGCCGGTGGATCGTGTGCCCATTGGGTTTTTCGCGATTGACTTCGACACGGTCGAGCGGATTCTGGGTCACGAGACCTACGTGCGGGCCAAAGCAAAGTCACAGATCGCGTTCTGGGAGGGCCGGCGTGACGAGGTCGTGCAGAGCTGGAAAGAGGACACCATCGAACTCTACCGGAAGCTCGACTTCATCGATATCGTGAACGTCAGTGCTATGGCGAGCAGTGTCGCACCGCCCAAAGACTACGAGCCGGAGAACGTGCGCAAGGTGAACGAGAACACGTGGGAGGCCGATGACGGCCGCGTGTGGAAGTATTCTGATACCACCGCGGACCTGACCTTGGTGGCGCAGCCCGAACCACACTACGCGCTTGAGGACTTTCCCCTGGATTCTGATCCTGTCCCGCCGCACCCCTCGATCTTTGAGGCGACAGATGCCATCATCGAAGCTCTGGGCGATGACCACTACATCCTGGGGCCAAACGGTGGCGAAGCCGGCATGATCTTGCTGGGCGGTATGGAGCACGGGTTGATGATGTATGCGCTCCAGCCTGAGATCGTGGAGCGGGCCATCGCAGCCTCAACGAGAATGGCGAACCTGATGGATGACTTCATGATTCGTCCCGGCACTGATGGCGTTCTCTGGGGGATCGACTTCGCCGCGACAGCGGGTCCCTTCATTTCGCCACACATGTTCCGCAAGTTCTGCCTCCCATCCATCAAGGAGCGTGTGCTGGCTGTGAAGTCGCGCGGACTTGCCGTGCTGAAGCACGCCTGTGGCAACAACTGGAAGCTGCTGGATATGTTCCTGGCGGCCGGCTACGATGCTTACCAGTCCATTCAGGCTTCGGCGAGTATGGATCTGGCGGAGGTGAAGGCCAAGGTCTACGGCCGGATGGCACTGTGGGGTGGGGCCCGGGTCGAGAACCTTGTTTCGGGCACGCCTGAGGATATCCGGCAGGATGTGGCGCACGCGATGCAGGTCGGGGCGCCCGGCAGTGGCTATATCTTCGGCACGACGCATTCGGTGGCGGTGGGGACCAAGTACGACAACTTCCTAGCAATGCTAGATGCGTACCACGAGTGGGCTGAGGGAAGCTAGGCATTGCCGCAATGCTAGATGCGTACCACGAATGGGCAGAGCGTGATATTGGGAAGAACTCGCGCAAGGGCGCGAAGTCGCAGAGAAACCAGGAAAAGCTTCGTATCCCTGTGCTCGTATGCGATGCGAGTAGGAATCTCTGTGATGTCTTCACTGCGTTCCTGGTGCTTTTGCGTGAGACAGTCCCCATATGTCAGCAGAGTGATCTTTGCGCTTCATTATCAGGCGTGCTATGCTTTCGACATAGCTCATCTGCAGGAGGTGTCTATCAATGGCTATGTCTTCACACGAAGTGATGTGTCGCGCCATCGAGTTTCGGGGCCCGGATCGTCTGCCCCTTAACCTGGCGGCGCTGGGGCGGAATGATGTCCACCACGTCGGCTGGAATCAGATCGGAACCGGCGACCACCAGTACCGCGAGACGATGGATGAGTGGGGCTGCACCTGGGCCAGGACCGATATGAACAACATGGGACAGGTGAAAGGGCATCCCCTGGCGGATTGGGATGCCTGGGACCATTACGAATGGCCCGATCCGGATGATCCCGCGCTGTATGAGGGGATGGAGGCACGCTTCGCCGGAAGCGAGGGAAGGTATGTGGCGACCAGCATCTTCATGTTGCTCTTTGAGCGTATGCACGCTCTCCACGGGTTCGAGGCGACGCTGATCGATCTCCACCTGGAGCCGGAGAGGATGGCTACGCTGGCGGATCGCATCATCGAGATTGACTTGGGGATCATTGACAATATCGCCCGGCGGTTTGGTGACCGCATCCACGGATTCAACTTCACCGATGACTGGGGGACCCAACAGAACGTCTTCGTCCGCGCGGAGATGTGGGACGCCTTCTTCAAGCCACGCTATAAGCGGATCTTCGACGCTGTGCACGCCAACGGGTGGCATATCTGGATGCACTCGTGTGGCAAAGTCAACGGCATCATCGAGAGTCTGATCGATATCGGCCTCGACATCATCGAGCTTCAACAGCCTCGCGCACTGGGCATTGAGCAGATCGGCGAGAAGTTCCGCGGGCGTATCTGCTTTGCATCGCTCTGCGACATCCAGCACACGCTGCCGTTCAAGGGCGCCGGCGACATTCGGGCTGAGGCGGAGCTACTGCTGAAGCACTGGGCGACACCTGACGGGGGCTTCATTCTGATTGACTATGGCGCCGGCCACGCCATCGGCGTGGATCGCGAGAAGAAGATGGTGATGTTGGAGGCGTTTCTGGCGGCGGACCCGTGGCGGCAATAGGGCTGGGAAGAGGGGTATGTGACAAGGGATAGGGGAGAGGACTGGCTGTGCAAGGCACTAGCGCCCTTGCTGGCTTGCGCACACGACGCACGAACGAAAGCGCTCTAGCTGGATCTGCGCGGAGCAGAACGGGATCTGGCATAGCAGGGAATCCCTCTTGGCATAGGCGTATCTGGCGATTCCCGTAATAGGGTACACTTCCGGTTAAGGAGCCATTCAACAACACTATGACACGCTACAGCAAAGACGGGAACTGGTATAAGGGCAACACGCACATTCACAGCACGGCCTCCGATGGGGGCTGGACGTTTGAGGAACTGGAGGACGCTTACGCCGGTGCCGGCTATGACTTTCTCTTCCGCACCGACCATTGGGTGTGTTCGGATGCGTCCGCGGACGCTGGTGGTGGCACATCCCCTCTCCTGTGGCTTGATGGGGTCGAATTGGACGGGTCCGACGAGCAGGGAAGCTACTACCACGTTGTGTGCCTCGGGCGTTTTGTGGATCTGACCCGCGAGATGGGATTCTCGGCCGCACTTGCTGCGGCCCGCACGCAAGGCGGACTGCTGATCTTGGCGCATCCTTGCTGGACCGGAAACTCATTTGATGAGGCTATGCGCTGGGAGCTTGACGGTGTTGAGATCTACAACCACGTCTGCCAGTGGTTGAACGGCAAGGGTGACAGCCTGGCCTATTGGCAGGCGATGCTTCGGAACCGCCCCGGCACGCTGGGCATCGCATCAGATGATGCGCATATCCGTTCCGAGCACCCAGGATGGAATGGCGGGTGGGTGATGGTGCAGGCGTCGGAACTCACTCCGGAAACGGTCATGGCAAGTCTGCGTGCAGGTCGCTACTACAGCACGACCGGCCCATCTTTCCTGAATATCACCCAGGAGGGTGATCAGGTCTCGATCCAGACCTCACCGGTGCAGTTTGTGCGGTTGGTCGGGCCAGGTCCGCGCGGACTGCGCTTGGGGAGCTTTGACGGCAGCCTGATGACAGAGGCATCATTTGCCATCCCGGAGGACTGGCCCTATGCGTACCTGGACATCGAGGATGCGCAGGGGCACCGGGCGTGGACTAACGTGCTATAGAAGGAGATCACTATGGCGAGCCATGATTCTGCGCGGCCCAACGTTGTCTTCGTGTTGGCCGATGATCAGGGATACTGGGCCCTGGGCTGTGGCGGCAACACGGAGGTCCAGACCGTCAACCTGGACGGTATCGCCGCGATGGGGATGCGGTTTGAGAGCTTCTTCTGCGCTTCGCCGGTCTGCTCTCCGGCGCGCGCCTCGATACTCACGGGGCGCATCCCGTCGCAGCATGGTGTGCATGACTGGATCCGCAAGGGCAGCTTGAAGTGCGAGAAGACCCCGGGGTTGGGATGGGGCGATGACCGTGAGATCGAGTACCTGAGGAGTATGATGGGATATACCGAGGTGTTGGCCGAACACGGCTACACCTGCGGCATCAGCGGAAAGTGGCACTTGGGCGACAGCATCAATCCGCAGAAGAGCTTCTCCTACTGGCATCTGTTTCCCTACGGCGGCGGTAGTTACTACAACGGCTACTTCATTCGCGGCGGCGAGATAGTGCGGGATACCCGCTACTTGACTGAGGTAATCACCGAGGGTGGGCTGAAGTTTCTCGATCAACAGGCAGAGACTGACACGCCGTTCTATCTGAGCGTGCACTACACTGCGCCTCACTCGCCCTGGAATAAGGGTGAACATCCAGAGGATCTGGTGGATCTCTACGCGGACTGTTCCTTCGAGACGTGCCCAGAGGTGTCGGGCGGCCATCCGTGGCAGATCAACAGCGTGCCGCGGGGTAAGGGGGCGCGACGCCATGAGCTGCTCAGCGGCTATTACGCAGCCATCACCGGGCTGGACCGTGGGGTGGGCCAGATTCTCGATCGGCTGGAGGCTATGGGCGTACTGGGCAACACCTTGCTCATCTTCACCAGCGACAATGGGATGAACATGGGCCATCACGGGATCTGGGGCAAGGGCAATGGAACGTTCCCGCAGAATATGTACGATACCTCCGTCAAGGTGCCAATGTTGATCGCGCGTCCGGGCCACGTGCCGCGCGCGGTCGAGTCGGACCATCTCCTGAGCCACTACGACCTTTTCCCGACGCTGCTGGACTACTTGGGACTCGAGAATCCGGTTGCCGACATGCTCCCGGGGCGCAGCTTCGCGCCATTGCTCCGTGGCGAGACGCTGGATGCGCCCGAGGAGCAGTATGTGGTCGTCTTCGACGAGTACGGGCCGGTGCGCATGATCCGCACGAAGAGCTGGAAGTACGTGCACCGGTATCCCTACGGCCCCAATGAGCTCTATGACCTGGTCCAGGATCCTGATGAGGATCACAATCTGATCGATGATCCGGCGCAGCAAGAGCTTGTCGCGGCGTTGGCGGGCCGGCTAGAGTCTTGGTTTGTGCGTTACACCGATCCCGATATCGATGGGACCAAGGAGCCGGTGACAGGGAAGGGACAGATTGATCTGGCAGGTGTCTTGGGTGAAGGTCGTCGCGCGTTTGAGGACGATTGGTGGTATATCGATGAGGATGGCACGCGCCGGGATGACAAGGCGTGGTTCTTCGGTCGAATCATTGAGAGAGAGTGAGGGAATCCAAGATGGCATCTGGCAAGTTATCACACAAGCGCCCGTTCGCGCTGGATCGCTTCTACTATGGGGCGACTTACTATCCGGAACACTGGAGCGCCGCTGACCGGGAGCTGGATGCGGAGCGCATGGCCCAAGCCGGCTTCAACTGCGTGCGGATGGCCGAGTTCGCGTGGGACGCTATGGAGCCGCAAGAGGGGATCCACCGGTTTGATCTCATCGATGAGACGATCGCGCGATTGGGAGAGAAGGGCATCTCGACAATCTTATGCACGCCTACGGCTACGCCGCCGCGGTGGCTGTCTGTGGCACATCCTGAGATCCTGCGCGTGAACGCGGATGGTGTAGCGATGCAGCACGGCTCGCGCCAGCACGCTTGCCTCAGCAGTGAGGTCTTCCGGGCATACTCACGCGATATCACCCAGGCGATGGCCTCACACTTCGCCGGGAACCCTCATGTGGTCGGCTGGCAGACGGACAATGAGCTCAACTGCCATTTCTCCGAGTGTCACTGCCCAAGTTGCCTAGTTACGTTCCAGACGTTTGTGCGAGCGCTCTACGCTGATGACATCGACGCTCTGAACAGCGCATGGGGCAATGCCTTCTGGGCACTGACGTATAACAGCTTTGACGAGATCCCGACGCCCAAGGTGGGGAAGCCGGCGTATCCGAACCCGGCGCACCAGCTGGACTACTACCGGTCCATATCGTGGAGTGTCGCGCGGTTCCAGCGTGAGCAAGTCGAGATCTTGCGGGAAGCGCAGCCGCGCTGGTGGGTGACCCACAACGGTACCTTCCGGCATATCGACTATCGTGGCCCCTTCACCGAAGATCTGGATTTCCTTGGCTACGATAGCTATCCCTTCTTCGATACGGACCCGGATCACCGTCCCTACAGCCAGGCGTTCAACCTGGACCACGCCCGCGCGTGGTCGGGGAACTTCATCGTGCCCGAGCAGCAGTCGGGCCCGGGTGGGCAGGGCCCCTATCTTCACGACACGCCTGAGCCGGATGAGATTCGCCGTATGGCATTGACCTCAATCGCCCGCGGCGCTGATAGCCTGCTCTTCTTCCGCTGGCGAACGTGCCGCTTTGGCGCGGAGGAGTACTGGTGCGGTGTGTTGGACCACGACAGTATCCCGCGTCGGCGCTACGTCGAGGTCAACGCCCTGGGGCAGACGCTCAAGAAGCTGGGCCCTGAGGTCTTGGGGACCCACGTTCGGGTGGACGTGGGCGTGGCTGCGGCGGACGTTGATGTCTATGACGCGCACTCGACGATGTCCTTCGGACTCCCGTCGCCCAAGCAGATGGCTGAGACTGTCCACGAGTTCTTTATGAAGGCCGGCTACGCAGTGGGCTGCGTGCATCCTTCGGACGACCTGAGCGAACTCAAGGTGTATGTGATTCCGCACTGGGCGCTCTTCAATCCCCAGTGGCTGCCGAACCTGCAGGCCTTCGTGGAGGGCGGCGGCATCCTGGTGTTGGGAGCCAGGACCGCGACCAAGGACTGGAGCAACAATGTAATCGCTGAGTCCCCGCCCGGGGTTCTGCTGCATCTCGCCGGGCTTCGCGTCGCTGAGTATGGTCGCCAGAATGCGCCGGACAAGCGCCCCCATACCGTGCGCTTCTACCCGGGCACGCATAGTGCACAGTCGCAGCACTGGTATGAACAGCTTGATCTGCTGCCGGGCACGTCGACGATTGCCCGGTGGGAGAAGCGCCATCTGCGTATGAAGGCAGCTGCGTCACTTCGGAAAGTCGGCGAGGGTGCTGTCATCTATATGGGCACCTATCTGACTGAGGAGATACTGACCGGACTGCTGCAGCGACTGGTGGAAGTGCGCAAGGATCTGGTGCCGTCGTGGCCTACCGCGCCTGCCGGCCTTCACGTTGTCGTCCGTGAGAATGACGAGAAGCGGCTCTGGTTCCTGATCAACGATGGGGGTCAGGTTGTGAGGCTTACGAATCCACCTGAAGGCGTGGATCTCATCACGGGCAAGGAGCCCGCCGATCGTGTGTATTTCAGGAAGAACGATGTTGTCATCATCAAGCAGCAGCTTCTGTCGTGAGTGAGTCGGCGGGGACCTGCCGAGGCAGGCGTTGATGAGATCGCGAGTTGCTCTCATCGCAGTCGACCTAGACGGCACGCTTCTGCGAAGCGATAGCTCACTATCCCCTGAGGGTGGACACGCCCTGGTCGCTGCGGTGCGCCAGGGCGCGCGCGTCATCCTGACGACAACGCGGAACATCGACTCGGTCCGGCGGTTTGCAGCTGAGATCGGCCTGACAGAGCCGGTGATCTGCACGAACGGGGCAATGATCCTCGGCTCTCCCGGTGGGCCCGTCTGGCGCCGCCGGTTGATTCCTGCCCCCCTTACTGAGGCACTGGCGGCTGTGGCTGATGCTGAGGGGTACTCTCTGATCACCACAGTCGGTGAGGTGAGCTACATCCGGCGGCAGGAGGGGCAATCGCTGGGTGAGATGCAGCCGGGCCGCTGGGTGATCGCCCGCAATGCCGAAGCCCTTGCGGCAGGTGACCCGATTCGTATCCTCAACTACGACCCTGAAGGCATTCTTCATCTTCGCCGTATCTGTGAGTCCCAGTTCGCGGGACAGGCGCACGTGGAGACCTACTTTCGTCCTGACGGGAGTGCGAAGTCACTTGGCGTGTTTGCTGCGGGTGCCGACAAAGGCACGGCACTCCGGTTGGTGTCAAAGCGGCTTGGGATTGATCGCAGCCGGGTGATGGCAATCGGCGATAATCCAAATGACTTGCCGATGTTCGCCTTTGCGGGCATCCGCGTGGCGATGGGGAATGCCACGCGAGATGTGAAGGCGGCAGCGACCGTGGTGGCGCCCACCAACGACGATGCGGGTGTGGCCTGGGCGGTGCGCCGGTATGTGCTGAGAGAAGGAGCCCCAGATGTCCAAGCGTGATAAGCTGGTGTGGCCTCAGGGCCAGAGCTGCGCGGTCTCGTTGACGTATGATGATGGCCTGCCGGTCCACTATGATCTGGTAGGGCCGCTGCTGGCGTACTATGGGCTACGCGGCACCTTCTTCGTGCCGGCGGTAAGCGATGTCCGGGTGCACCCGGAGCGCTGGCGGCTGTTGGCCCGGCGCGGGCACGAGTTGGGTAACCACTCGCTCTTCCATCCCTGCACGCGCCTGCCCGGACGCGAGGGCTGGTTGGAGGCGTGGCAGGATCTGAGGATCTACACACTGCACCGACTGCGCGAAGAGCTGGCAGGAGATCACGAACATCCAGCCGTCGAAAT
>CBFCZM010000065.1:0-10073 GCA_965602565.1 uncultured Anaerolineae bacterium | reverse complement strand
CAGCTACCGAGACTCGGGTGGGCTGTGGCGTATGGGCTACGAGTTCCGTGGCGGCACCTGGAGAGAGGCCGCAAGGGCGAGCGAATTACCAACTCAGTTGGAGGTGCGGGAGCACGACAACGGTCTGGAGATCGTCTGCGCCACAGACTTGGCCGGTGAGATGATCCTTCGCCGGATGTGGTTCCGCGATGACACGCCTGTGATCCGCTGTCGTGTGGAAGGTCGGGCCGCTGAAGGTCACTCCGTCGTCGTACGTTTCGCCACCGGGTTCTCCTCAAGCAAGCTCACTATGGACACGCCGGGTGGGGTTGCCGTTCGCCCTCCGATGCGATTCTATGACCCTACCTTCTGGCCCTTGCAGCGGTGGGTACATCTGCAGGATGATCGCGATGGGCGGGGACTAGCTCTCTTGCAGTCAATGCCGGGAGCCGCGTCCTACCAGCCGGATGGCACGCTGGAGCTGGTGGCGATGCGCAATGCGCCACGAGAGACGGCGTTCGGGTTGATTAAGCTTCCCGCCAACCCAGCCAGTGGTCACGAGAAAGAGAGCACCACGTTTGACTACGCGCTCCTGTTCACCGCCGGTGGGGACTGGTGCGATAACGGGATCCCCGAGAGGGCCAGGTGCCTCGCATTCGGTCCGTGGGATGATCCTGAACGTGGTGCCCTACGGATCCTGGCAGCGACGGATGTCACAACAGATCGCTCGGACGTGTGGGTGACGGCTGTGAAGCCAGCATCCCGGGGAGATGGCGTCATCGTGCGTCTAGTCGCGCCCGCCGTTCCGGAGACGCCGGTAGCTGTCACAGCTCGCTATCTGGAGGTGACCGGGGCGTTCCTGTGTGACGCGCGAGAGCGGGATCTGGTACGGTTGGATGTGCAGGATGGCACTGTGCAGGTGGTGATGACGGGGACTGTTGCCACAATCAGGCTGCTGAGAGGCTAGCGGCGATCAGCGACCGTGTCCTTGGCTTTGACGTTGAGACGTGATGCGTAACCATCAACAGATCACAACATTGGGGTGCTGAAGTGGACATTCGATCTTACAATCGTGAAGCCTGGAACCGGCAGGTTGAGAGGGGCAACCCGTGGACGATCCCGGTCAGCCCTGAATCGGTTGCTGCAGCTCGGCGAGGGGAGTGGGAGATCATGCTGACCCCCTCGAAGCCGGTGCCAAGGGAGTGGTTCCCCGAGATGACCGGGTTTGATGTTCTCTGCCTGGCCTCTGGGGGTGGGCAGCAGGGGCCGATCCTGGCTGCCGCGGGCTCGAATGTCACCGTCCTGGATAACTCGCCTAGACAGCTGGCTCAGGATCGCCTGGTGGCCCAGCGAGAGGGGCTTGATATTGCCACGGTTGAGGGCGATATGGCCGACCTCTCGACGTTCCCAGACGGGAGCTTTGACCTGATCGTGCATCCGGTATCGAACTGCTTTGCCCCGCAGGTGTGCCCGGTTTGGCGGGAAGCGTTCCGCGTACTTCGGCACGGCGGGGCGCTGCTGGCCGGCTTCGCCAACCCCGCTGCCTATCTCTTCGACTATGAGCTTGCCGACCGTACCGGCACACTGCAGGTCAAGTATGCGCTGCCGTATTCCGACGAAGAGAGCCTGGATGATGAGGAGAAGGCGCGCTACCTTGAGCGCGGGGTGCCCTTTGAATTCAGTCACACCCTGGCCGATCAGATTGGCGGGCAGATCGACGCGGGCTTCGTGATCGCTGGTTTCTATGAGGATGGCTGGCCGAGCGACGCTGAAGGCGATGCGCTGTCCAGGTACATGCTGAGCTTCATCACTACGCGCGCTCTCAAGCTCTCGCCTGGATGATCTCGCAGAGTCGGTTCATCGGCGTGACGATGAACCAGGCTGCAATCCCAAAGGCCGAACAGACGCTGTAGAGGCGGCACGGTGAGGTGCACGCAGCCTACAGCGTGACAACTGCCCGGCCTACCCCGGGTATGCGAGCATATGAGGTATCTCTATGATCAAGTTCCTGGTTGACGCAGAGCCTGAGGCTGAGTGGGAAGTCTGGTACGAGGATACCTTTGATCGGGAGTGCCCTCGTCAGGTGCAGGCTGCCGGTAGGGGATTGGCCACCGGGCTCATTGAGCTGTGGCGCTATCACCTTCGTGAGACCGTCCAGGCTGATGGGCGGAAGGGCTTCTCACGCTTCAATCTATGGTGGAAGCAGGCCGGGATAAGCGTGAACGTCGTTGGTGATTGGGAGGGGATGGTCAGGCTGCGAGGTTGGATCTTCGGGTCCCAACGGCGCCCAAGGATGGGTCACGCCCAACACCGACGCGACCTGCTTATGACCGTGGCGGCAACCCACAGTTCTCTGGTCGCTGCCGGCAAGACGAGTGCAGAGATCGCTGAAGCGGCCTTGGTCGCGGAAAGCCGCGAGGATTTCGAGAACCGCCTCAGCCGGCTGCTCTGATCCTGAGTCGCCAGGTCAGAAGGGACGTGCTTCTTGATGCACGCACCCAACAGGGCCCCAGTTGCCAGCGGAAATGGCGAACGATGATCGGGTCGACGCCTCCGCTCGGGTTGCTCAGCCAATCCGGTACAGAACCCAGGATGGGGGCGTGGCTGCAATGTCAGAGCAGCCCTAGCCTCTGTTGCCCGAGGCTATCACGGTAGGTCCGGCAGGGGATAGGCCGGTACTGATGCTGCCCCTGGAACAGGACGAGAAGCTCTACGGACCGGGACTCAGCTTCACAGGCATCGAGGTGCAGCAGACGGCGCGCCTTCTCCGCGTCCATCACTTGGGCGGCAAGGACAACGGACGCACGCACGCGGCGCGCTCCGGTGAGCGTGCCAGTAGTCCAATTGTGTCCGTGAACAGCCCGACAATGGCCAATAGGACTGTAGCTATCCACTCGTGCTCCGGTCTCCCGGTTCGCTCCGCGACTCGTGGCTTCTCCACACGGGATATTGACATCCACAATCCAGACTGTATCATACTTCGTGAGTTGAGTTCGCTATCCCACACCCGTCTTGCGTCGTCTTCACGCCCGCGAAACATCGTTCTGGATCAAGCACCTGGCAATCTGCCTGCGCGGTCGACGAAAAGCGAGGGGTGCGGCAACCGGAAGTACTGAGTATCGAGAGCTGCGTTTGGCATACAACTCGGGCGATGTGATTGGGATACCATGTGGTGAGGAGGTGAATATGGAGTTCAGATACCTGGTCCGTCCAAGATTCGTACCTCCTCTCGATCCGGGATATCGCCCGGCTGTCTTGGCCAATCACAAGTTTCTTGAGGCCGTGAGGAACTCGGGTGAAGCGGTTCCATTGGTGTTAGCCCTGGAACGCAGAGATGGCACCCGGTCACGCTTCGAGACGGTCGTTTTTGCCGACGGCCACCCCGATGCTGAACAGAATCTGTACTTTGCTGAACGCCTCCTGAAGTTCCTGCTCTGGCAGCGAGGCGGATGGAAGGTCTTTGTTGGGGGGCCCCAAGCCATTGGTGAGTACATCCGCAAAGTCTATGCGGATGGTGGGGTCCGAGACTTCGACTGTCGTCTCATGAGCAAGGTCTACGGCAATCCGTTCACGGTTGTTCCCTGCAATGCAGAGCAGGTCCCTGTCGCCTCGGAGACTCAGAAGTCACTGGGACGTCATCTTGACGGCAACCGGATAGGCTTCGATCTGGGCGCCTCCGATCTCAAGGTGTCCGCTGTAGTTGATGGCGACGCCATCTTCAGCACAGAGATAGTGTGGCAGCCCAGGGAGCAGACTGATCCCTCATACCACCGAGAGCACATACAGGCAGCGCTTGATTTGGCCAGAACAAAGCTGCCGAGCCTGGATGCTATTGGGGGGAGTTCAGCCGGTGTGTACGTCAACAACCGTCCGATGGCCGCATCTCTGTTCAGGGGCATTCCCGAGAGCGAGTTTGGCAGGGTGCGTAGTATGTTCCTGGAGCTTGGGGACGCGATGGGCGTGCCCTTGGAGATCATCAACGATGGGGAAGTCACAGCGCTCGCCGGCTCAATGTCGCTTGATGCCAATGGCGTGCTTGGGATTGCGATGGGATCGAGCGAAGCTGCCGGCTATGTGACCGATGAAGGTAATCTGACGGACTGGTTGAACGAGCTGGCCTTTGCGCCCTTGGACTACAGCCCTGAAGCACCCGTGGATGAATGGTCCGAGGAAAAGGGGGTAGGGGCCAACTACTTCTCTCAACAGTGTGTGTTCCGGCTGGCCCCGAGTGCTGGCATAGAGCTGCCGCTTGACGTCTCAGATGCGGAGAAGCTGAAATCCGTCCAGGCGAAACTGGCGGCAGGGCACAAGGGCGCGGAGCAGATCTGGCAGAGCATGGGCATCTACCTTGGCTACACGATAGCCCACTACGCCGATTTCTACGACATCGAGCATGTCCTTATCCTGGGGCGCTGCACCTCCGGCAAAGGGGGGCAGCTGATATTGCAGGGAGCTCAAACCGTGCTCAGCGCGGAGTTCCCCGACCTGGCAGATCGGATCCACATCCAGCTGCCGGATGAGAAGAGCCGGCGCGTTGGGCAGTCTATAGCTGCGGCAAGCCTGCCGGATCTGAAGGGGTAGAAGCTCCCGCAACACTGGGCTCCAGAGCCGGGGCTTCAGCTGGGATGTGCCTGAGGAAGTCGAACGAGTTACCCCAACCCCAGCGTGACCAGGGCTTGTTACAAGTCAATCCTCCGACAGGGTCAGAAGACCAGTCACTCCGATCATCTGGGACACCCCCCAGAAGTCGGGCGTACCTTTGTGCGTTCCAAGGGAAACGGGTACGACGTCTACACCGGTGCGTGCCGTGCTGAAGAGGCGCGGGCTGGGCGCTTGAGCAGCTCAGCGAACCTAACGCGGCCTCGCGTGGCTCTGTGGCGTGGAAGTTCATAACACAGGATGCCGCGCGACGTTATATGTGAGGAGTTGTTGGATGCATCTAGGGACGCACGGTCTGATGCTGAAGCTGAAAGAGAAGGGCAGCCACTTGAACCGGGCGCCCGTGATTACGGTCACGCTGTTGGTGGCCGCCTTCTACATTACCTTCACGTTGGTCGCGCTTGCACTCCACGGGTGGAACCCTATGTGGTTTGTGTGGATTGGGGAAAGGTATGCAGAGCTGGACTCGGCCGGGCGTACCGGCTATGATGGGCAGTTCGTCTACTACATCGCCAATTACGGCGCAGATGGTGTGGCGCACCTGGACAACCCTGTGTATCGTCTGCAGAGGATCCTTTTGCCCGTCATAGTGCGTCTTGCGTCTTGCGGCGTCACGTCCCTTGTGCCTTGGGCACTGATCAGCGTCAACTTGGCGGCCATCGTGACCAGCACTTATCTACTGGCCAAATGGCTAGATGACCAATCTCTTTCTCCGTGGTACGCTCTGATGGCCTCTATGTATGTGGGTGTATTCCTGGCCTACACTCGTGACTTGACTGAACCCCTTGCGCTCTGCCTCGCTGCATCTGGAGCTCGCCTATGGCTCAAGGGCAAGCCTGCCAGGAGCGTGGTTCTGCTCGCCCTGGCTGCACTTACGAAGGAGACCTCGCTGGTATTTGCCTTTGGACTACTCCTTGCCGCGCTGACGCGTAGGGACTTCCGGTCGGCGCTATGGACATCGGTGGCTGTCATGCCTTTGCTTGCATGGGAGATCTATCTGTCCGTAGCATTGGGAGCGTTCCCTTTCGCGTCGGGACCCTCATTGGAACGGGTGCCGCTGATGGGCATAGCCCCTCATTTGACCTTGGATGCAGGTCGACTCTCAGCTTTCCTGTTCGCGGGTCTACCTGGCCTAGTCTTGCTGTGGGTGGCCTCCGGTTTCCTGTGGAGGCAACGTGGGCAGTCACCTGTTGCATGGTGGGTGTTTCTAAATGGCCTTTTCGTAGTGCTAATGCCCTTGGATGTCTATAATCATATCATGCACGCCGGACGCAATGCGAGCGGTCTGATGATGTCTTTGGTGTTTCTGCTCCCGCTAATCGACAAGCGCCATCGTGTTTTCTTGATGGGCTATCTTGTTGTGCCCACCGCAGTGTGGCTGGTCCCTGTCCTCAGATGGGCTCCTTGGCTTTCTGCCTCGTAGTCGACAGGTTCCTGCTCTTCTGTCGCCTCTGTCATTCAGAGGCGATTCCGGCCAATGATTGTACATCACTTGCCCGGAGCCATACTCTGGGATATAAGGGGTGGCGGCAGCGACCCCATACGGCGATCAAACACGGAGCGCAGTTTCCTTGCGGGCCGGCACGGATTCGGCGCACCTCACGCTTTACCGCACTCCGTTGGAGCGCGCCGTGAGGATGCTTGGTTCCGACACCGTGATCGCCCACGGAAAGACGGTGGGCTCTGACGAGACAGGCCAGGTGTCCGGCTACGGACCAACAGGGTCCGGAACGCTGAACACTCCGGCCTAAGCCCGCCATGCAAGGGCATACACGGATGTGCCGTGCTTCGTGCTCGAGACCTACCGGTCGAGTGACGACTTGCTGATGGCGCGGGAACCTGTCAGACAGAGCCCGTAGGCGTGGGAAGGTGCCGACGGAGGGAGGCGTAGATCGATGAACAGGTGTGCGTGGGTAGGCGAAGATCCACTTATGATTGATTACCACGACCGTGAGTGGGGTGTGCCGGTTCACGACGATCGACGACTCTTCGAGTTCCTGATCCTCGAGGGCGCCCAGGCCGGCCTGAGTTGGTCCACGATTCTCAGGAAGCGTGAGAACTACCGCCGGGCTTTCTGCGGCTTCAACCCGACCCTCGTCGCACGTTTCGATGACCAAGATCAGATGCGATTGCTGCGCGATGCCGGGATCGTACGGAACCGCTTGAAGATCCGCTCCGCGATAGAGAATGCCAAGGTCCTGCTTCAGGTGCAGGCGGAGTTCGGGAGCTTCGACGCCTACATCTGGCAGTTTGTCAACGGTGCGCCGATCCAGAACCACTGGGAGACGCTGGCTGATGTCCCGGCCCAGACCCGTGAATCGGTCCAGATGAGCAAGGCGCTGAAGAAACGGGGGTTCCGCTTTGTCGGGCCGACGATCTGCCATGCGTTCATGCAGGCGGTTGGGATGGTCAACGATCATGTGGTTGGGTGTTTTCGGTATGCAGACCTCTCTCTGGTCGCTGACGGCACGGAGACGGATTGGTGAGCAGCTTGAGACGTTGGTGCTTGTGATGTTACCGAGTGCTGAGTGAGTGGAGTCAAAGTGAGCGATGACAGAGCCATTGCTTGATGAGAGGTTCGATTGTGCTGACTTGAGCCCGGCATTGACCTGGTACTGCCAACCCTCTACGTGGCGCATCGAGTCCGGTCGGCTGATGATTGAGCCTGATGCGAAGACGGATTACTGGCAGAAGACCCACTATGGTTTCTCGGTGGACAACGGCCCGTTCCTGCATACGCAGGTTGACGGGGACTTCGCAATCACCACGCGAGTTCATCTCTATCCGCACCATCAGTACGATCAGGCAGGCTTGATGGTCCGCATCGATGCGGAGCACTGGATCAAGACGTCGGTAGAGCACGAGGTCGGCGAACCCTCGAAGCTCGGCGCTGTGGTGACCGCCGGCGGGTACTCGGACTGGTCCACGCAGGATGTCCCGGACGGTGTGAGCGAGGTCTCGTTCCGCATTAGCCGGACGGGTGATGATTACATCGTTGAGAGCATGCTGCACGCCGGTGTTGTGGCGGGGATGCTGCGGGCCGCTGGATCCAGATCAGAATGGCCCACCTGCACAACGTCAATCACGTTCCGGTACAGTGCGGTCTCTATGCCTGCTGCCCGATTGATCAGGGGTTCATGGCCGAGTACGAGTATCTGAAGATCGAGGTGCAAGGGGCGGAAGAATAGAGAATGGAGAATCAGCGAATGGGAGAGGCTACGACGCGGATTCCGATTCCTGCTCTCAAGTAGGGCTCTCATTGGGCCGCGGGCATCTTGCCCGCTTTGCTCCGGGGCTGGTTCTGCGCGCGGCCACTGTGATGCTCGGCCGAGCGGCGGTGTGCGCGAAGATGCGGGCAGAATGTCGGCAAGCCGGAAGATGCCCGCGGTCCAGGAGGCGGCTGGTTCATTGGCACTCATCTGATTGGAAAGGGTGAATCATGGATATCCGAACGTATCTCTGCCGTGAAGCTGCAGCGATTAGCGATGCTAGCTTGCGCGATCTGCCCGCGGCTGCCGATTGGCCGGCTGAGCGGGCGCGACGCCGGGAGATCTATCTGGATCGTATGGGACTGACGCCGCATTTGGGGGCCTCGAGGACGCCGCTGAATGTGCGGGTGACCGGCACGCTGGAACGCAAGGGGTACCGTGTGGAGAAACTGGTATTCGAGAGCCTGCCGAAGCTCTATGTGACGGGCAACCTCTATGTCCCTGTCGGACTGGAGAAGCCTGCCCCTGCGGTCCTCTACCTGTGTGGGCACTCAAGGACGCAGAAGCTGCACTACCAGAGCCATCCACGGCGATGGGCAGAGCTGGGTTTTGTCTCGCTTGTCGTGGATACTATCCAGTATGGCGAGATTCGCGGCGACCACCACGGCGTTTTCAGTCAGGGCCGCTTCCATTGGTACAGCCGGGGGTACTCGCCGGGGGCCGTGGAGTGCTGGAACGGCATTCGAGCGCTGGATCTCCTGGCGGCTCGGCCCGATGTGGATGGTGAGCGCATGGGTATCACCGGCATCAGCGGCGGCGGCGGGATCAGCTGGTGGCTGGGCGCCGCCGACGAGCGCGTCAAGGTGGTTGCGCCGGTGTGTGGCACCGGCACAAGGCGGAGCCACGTCGCGGAGCGCACTGTTGACGGGCACTGCGACTGCATGTTTCACATCAACCCTGATGGCTGGGATCTCGCCGACGTGGGTGCGCTGATCGCGCCACGTCCCTTGATGATCGCCAGTGCGAACCGCGATGGCTTGTACACGATCGAGTCGGTGCGCGACACCTACGAGAAACTACGCCGCCTCTATGCGCTGCTGGGTGCGGAGGACCGGATTCAGCTGGTCGAGACGCCGGGGCGTCACAGCTACCACGAGACGTCCCGTACGCGGATCTTCAGCCTCTTCCTGAAGGAGTTGGCCGGCAGCGATATCGCGCCGGAGCATGTCGGCGATCTGGATGAATCTCAAGATGAGCCGGATGAGGATGTCCTGCGTGTTCTCGTGCCGGGCACCGGTGTTGCCATCCCCGGGGATGAGCGCACGACCGTGATCGACGATGACTTCGTGTCGCGGGCCAAACTCGCTCCCGTGGCGGATCAGGCCGCGCTGGCCCGGCGCAGAGCTGACGTGCTGGCAGGCTTGCGAGAGTATGCCTTTCAGCAGTTCCCGCGTGTCGCGGCGCCGCTTGATCTCGACGTGCACCTACGCTTCGAGACGGAGTCTACGGAGATCTCGCGGTTCCGGTTCACGGGTGAGCCGGGCTGGCAGCTAGCAGGGACGTACTCGCGGCGCCTGGCCTGGGATACACCGCGTGGCGTGGTGGTCACTCTGCGCAGCTCGGGTGATGTGCGGTGGGCGCACAATGATGCGAGTGAGCAGTTCGTGGGCCATCTTGGGGAGAGCTACGGTATCGCGCGCATTGACACGCGCGGCTGCGGGGAGTCCGGCTGGTCCCCGGGGCTCTCGTGGCACGTGCGGCGTGCTGCGGCGCTGTTGGGCCGCACGGTGGCCAGCATGCGGGTCTACGACACGTTGCGCGCCATCGAGGCGGTACGCCAATTGGATGGTGTCGATCCCGACCAGGTGATCCTGGCAGCCCGTGGGGAGATGACGGTAGTGGCCCTTTGTGCGGCACTGCTCGATGGGCGGATCAAGGCTGTCGCCATGCAGGATCCCCCGGCCACGCTGGACCAGGCGAGCCGGCGAGATGGGCAGGGGCCGGCGACGGAGCTCTGGGGCGCATTGCGGGTGACGGATCTACCGGAGATCGCGGCATTGCTGTGGCCCGCGGATCTGATCTTTGTCGGCTGGCGTCCTGAGAGCTACCGGTATGCCGAGGAGACCTATGGGAAGCTGGGTGCTCCAGGGGCGATCCGCCACGTGAAGCAGTTGGATGCCTATGGTTGATGAGCCAGACATCGATAGCGTGTCGAGCTATCTCTCA
>CBFCZM010000064.1:0-10152 GCA_965602565.1 uncultured Anaerolineae bacterium | reverse complement strand
AACGGTTGGGACTGAGCGATACGTTTGCTGTGGCGGTCGATGATCTTGATGGTGACGGCGACTTCGATGTCTTTGTCGGCAACATGGCCGGTCAGCCGAATGAGGTCTGGCTCAATGTTGGGGGCACCTTCATTGACAGTGGGCAGCGGCTGTCCAGTGATGCCACGTCTGCGGTTGCTCTGGGCGATCTGGACGCCGACGGGGACTTGGATGTGTACGCCGGCAATGTGAGATACGGTCTTGTGACAGAGGCGCTCGACAGCATCTGGCGCAACGATGGCCACGGCGGCTTTGTGTCCACCGGACAGGAGATCGGCGCCTGGGATTCCCTCTCGGTGGATCTCGGCGATGTGGACGGCGACGGTGACCTGGATGTGCTTGCGGGCACCAGCAATGGCGTGGAACAGCCCAATGTGGTCCTGCGCAATTGGCCAACGCCGCCAGTGGCCCGGGACGTCGTGGTCGTGGTTGCGCGCGATGTAACTGCGGAGGTCGATGTCCTTTCGGGGGATCGCGATCTCGATGGCAGCGCGCTGAGTGTGGGCGGCGTCGGCGGGCCGCGGGTCGGGCAGGCATGGACCGATGGTCGCGTCGTGACGTATGTGCCGCTACCGGGCTTCACTGGACAGGATGTCTTTACCTACACTGCGCGAGACGCGGATGACCTTCAGGCGATGGCCGAGGTGCATGTGAGTGTGATGGCCGAGGCCCTGACGGCCACGGTCGATGCCACAGGTGGCGGCATCTTGCTGTGGGCGGATGCGCAGAGCCACGTGGTGGTGGTCGAGGTTCCGCCTGGCGCTGTCACGGTGCCAACGGAGCTGAAGCTTGCCCTGCTGCCGGCCCACGGGCCGCCGGAGCCACCACTGGCATTTGCCAGCCCGGTCGTGGAGCTAACGGCCAGCCGGGATGGGGTACCGTTGCCGGATTTCGCGTTCGCAGCCCCGGTTACGCTGACGGTGCGCACGGGCGAGATCGATGGTGCTGATTGGGATGCATCTACGTTGGGCCTTCGGCGCTGGGACGGCGATGTGTGGACCGACACAGGGCTTGATCCCTTTGGGTCCGGCGACCAAGTGGATGCGCCGGCCGTGCTTCCTGCGTATTCGGTGTTGACCCTGTACGATGGGCAATTCGGTCTCCTGGGGTCGTCAGAACCCGACCTAACTCACGTCTATCTCCCGCTGGTGCTCAGTCAGAGCGATGGAGGGGCCCATGAGCAGTAAGCATAGAGATTCCGGCAGTCTGCGCAATTGGTGCTGTTTGGCTGTGGCTCTGTTGGCCCTGGGCGTCGTGCTGTCGGCTCAACCGTGGGCCGTCCTTGCCGCCACCGGTCCGCCCCTCGCAGACTCGGATGCGGAGGCTGCGGTGCAGCGGGCGTGGCGTGATGCGAAGAGGATCGGTACGTATCGCTACACGACTGACATCGTCCAGATGACGTGGCCTGCCCTCAGGGTTGAGAATGCGGGCCAGGTCGCTTCGGAGGAACGTATCTACATTGAGGGCGAGACCGACATGCCCGCCGAGACCATGCGTATGCGGCTTTGGTCCGATGACGGCAACGTCGGCAACCCTGAGGGCAGTGTGGAATTGAAGGTCGAGGACGGCAAACAGTGGGGACGTGTCGGCACGGATGCCTGGCGTGAGGTGGAGGCCGGGACGTCGCTGTTCGCGCCGGGTAACGATGTCCTGGGCTACCTTGCTGGGGCCAGGCATATCGTCGAGGCCGGCACCGAGACGCGGGCGGGCGTGACCTTCACGCGGTATGCCTTTGACGTGGACGGCCCGGCCTTCGCAGAGCATATGAAGGCGCAACTCGAATCCGAGATGCTCAGAAGCGGCGAGTTGCCCCCGGGAGTGGATCTTGAGACGCCGGCTCTGTATGCCGACATGACGGGCACCGGCGAGATATGGCTCGATGATGCCGGGCTCCCTCTCCGGATCTCGCTTGACGTTCTCTTCCCACCGACTGCGTGGGAACAGG
Organism: uncultured Anaerolineae bacterium; assembly: GCA_965602565.1. Taxonomy (GTDB): domain Bacteria; phylum Chloroflexota; class Anaerolineae; order B4-G1; family SLSP01; genus PWVB01. Next base: position 8,168 of record CBFCZM010000064.1, on the reverse strand, counting down.
TAGAGGCACAGATCACAACCGACTTTGCCGGGTGGGAAGTCGCCGCGGCAGCGTCCTTGGAGTCGTGGCTCCCGGCGGCCGCCGAGATGCGGCGGACCGCGCAGAATCTCAGCTTCCTCGGAGGCGTGGTCGCCCTGGTGGCGGCAAGCGTGATCTGGCGCCGATCCCGTGGGCTGTACGCCGGCCTCGTCGCCATCCTGATCTTCTCAATGGTCGTTGTCCCACTGATACAGGCCGACAAGGTTCAGGCGTTTGCGGCGGAGCAGTCGGCGCAACAGGCGGCCTACGACCAGGAGGTCGCGCAGACCGAGGCCGCGCGTGAGGCCGAGGCTCAAGTGACCGCCTCGGATTTCGATCCGCGCGTGAGCCCGCTTGACGCGCGATCACCGCTCTTGGACTCTGGCGCCGTGACTTCTGAAATGCCCTCTTCGCTGCTGCTGGACAATTCTGTCGGGCCCAATGCACCAGAGGCTGACACGGACGGGGACGGTCTGACCGACGCAGAGGAGGCCGATGCGTGCACCGACTCCGGCGTGAGCTGTGCGTTCGGCGACAGTGCCTGTCTGGCTGCGGCAGCCGACTCCGATGGCGATGGGCTGTCAGACGGTGTTGAGGTGATCGACCTGGGAACCCATCCGTGTTTGACCGATACGGATGGCGATATGATCGATGACCGCATCGAAGTCGAGGGTTTCGAGCTATACGGCGTGCAGTGGTATCTCGATCCCACGGCGCCGGATACGAATCACGACGGAATCTCGGATACATCCGAGTGCTACGGACTCACCAGTCTCAACGTTGGGGGCGCACAATCCGGATGCCCGGACACCGACGGTGATGGCGACCCTGATCTTTTTGACGTGGACGATGACGGCGATGGCGTGCCGGACAATGTAGATCTGGCGCGCACCACGGTGGTGGGTGGGGCACGGGATGGTGCGGGCCAGGTGACCGGCCTGGAGGACGGGGCTTTGGATCTGGATCTGACGTGGTCTGCCGGCTCCGTCGGTGCGCCGGTCTTTGTTGATCTGCAGTACCGGCCCACTGACCCCGACCATCTGTGGTACAGCCTGAGCGTGCTAGATTGGCCTGGCGGGGACCGGGATGGCCAGATCAAGCGTGTCCTCGACACCACCTTCGAGGACGCAAATGCGGCGCTGGGCCACGACAGTGGGCCCAAGGATGATGAAGGCGACATGCGGCTGATCCCGATGCTGGAGATCGAGATCCCCTACTACGATGCCCATCACTATGGCAACCTTCCGGTTCTGGCGGGGGCGCCTGAGCTGTCCGCCAGCACGCCGATCACGGCGTGGCTGGATGTGAGCCAGACCGACGGTTTCCAGATGTCGGTGCGCTACAAGGATGACAGTTCCGAGCCCACCGTCCTCGTATACGTGCCGGCGACGCTGGTGCGTGATCGCGATAGCAACAGCCCGGTGGCCTTCTCGTCCCGGATCCTGTACCGGCCTCAGGATCTGGACTTCGGTGAGGTGCAGACCGCGCGATTGGTGTGGCTGGTCGAAGCGATAACAGACTATTGTGACGTTCCTGACTATATGGTAGATAACTCGGCCTTGGTGGATAGTTGGTGTGCCGCTCCGGAGAACTGGAAGCCGAATCCACCGCGGATCATCCACTCCTACTACGAGGATTGGTATGTGACCGGCATGGCGGTACGCGAGGATCACGGCGTGGATGTCGCGGTGATTTTCGAAGAGGCCGACTCGCCCGACCGCGATCCTGACTACGAACGCTACCTCTGGCAGGTCGCGGACAGCCTCGGGCAGACCTTTGTGACCGGGCGGAGCAGCGAGGTGTCCGGATCGCTGGTGCGCGACATCACGGTATCGGAGATAGAGCGCCGGTTTGATATCACGTCGACGGCTACCATTGATGAGCGGTGGGGGATCGATCCGGCACTGAAGGTGCTCAACGTCGAGACATTTGCATTCGCAGATCAGACTATGCTGGCCGCCCTGGCCGTCACGCATACCCAGCGTATCCTTGACACCTACTTTCTGGACGGCGCCGGCCAGCCCAAGGCAGCTGCGCCGACGTTGCTGTTTGCCCGTGAAGAGCGTTACCGCAGCGCGAGCATGGGAACCAATCTATCCGGACTGGTGATCGGCAATAGCGTCAGCCTCTCTCTGGATGCGTCGGTCGCATATGATGAGGTCCTGGCAGGACTGAATTGGGCGCCCTATCGCTGGGAGTCTGCGACGGGGTGGGAACCTTACCCGATTGACGAGTATTGGACTGCGTTGGGAGACACCTTGGCTGTGGTCTTCTCTGATGTTCCTGGTGATGCTGAGGGCTATGAGAATCGGGGTCGGGTCCTGCTCTCACAGAACTACTACCTGGCGCTCTATCACGGCGTGAGTGCTGTCGTTGAGGCCGGCACCGTCGTTCTGGACACCACCAGTGACGGCGTCAGTGATATCTGGCTCTCATCGAGCTGGAAAGGCGTGACGAACATACCGCTACTCATCACCAAGCAGATCGTCACCGGCGCTATCGAGGCCATCAGTAAGCTGCCGCAGCGGCTCGTGTACTTTGGCACAACTAGCGAGAAACTCCTGGCGGCTATCGGCGGCGCCAAGAAGAGCCTGCGCGCCTCATGGATCGACAACATCTTTGATCTGGAGTTCTATGGCAGCAAGGTCCCCGCCGGCATTGCTGTGGCGGCTGGGGTCGCTGTGGCGGGTGTGGTGGTCATTGTGACCTACGCTATCTTGACCGGCGCATCAGGTGAGGAGATTGTCTTCACGGCGCTGAGCGCGATCGACTTCGCCATGAGTGTGAAGGGCGTTCTGGATGCTGCGCTGGGTCTGTACAAGGCGAACTTGACCGGCACGTTCAAGTTCGGCGTGGCCCATGCTATGAAGACCACGACGGTGAATCTGCGTTCGGCGGCCAACGTCGTTGCCATCATCGGTCTTGTGGTCAGTGCCGCAATCTCGATCGGATTCTTTGTGGCGCAGATGATCACTGGCGGCGTGGCCTTTGTCTCACTGGAGTTCAACCGGGAGCTGGCTGCCGTGATCGCGGGCATCATCGTCGGTGTGATCATGTTCGCGATTGGGCTGATCCCTATCGTGGGCCAGATCATTGTGGCCATCATCGGGCTGATCGACGCGATTCTGGGCCTGGTGTGCAAGTTGACCGGCCTGGACAGCTATGGTGTGGATGATCCCGACAACACGGGAGCGACCGTTCTCCGTGACTATGTGTGTGCCGGAATCTCCGGCGCACTGTCCAAGCTGGTCCAGTTCCTTATCTACAGTCAGAATCCCATCGTGGATCTGGAGAACGAGGATAGGCTGCAGGTGGAAGGCTTTGCTGTGAAGCTATTGGATTCCTACCCGAAAGTGGGTTTCACGAAGGGGAACCAGCTCAGCGTGAGCGCCGATGTCACAACGTATCTCTACCGGCACTGGTCCACGTCACCCCTGGCGTACACATACGTCTGGCAGTATGCCAACGAGTATCTCAAAGAGGCCAGCTTCTCCTACAGCCTCAGTCCGAATGAGGAGGATCTGCACCTCACGCAGGCCCTGAGCACGGACCGCCCGTCACAGTGGTATGGCGACCATCCCTTCCATCGTAGCACGGCTCTCGACAGCGGCTATGCGTTCACCCTCTCCCCAGCCGGCATCAATGTCGATGTGCCGGCGTACTTGAACGAAGGGCACGCTATCAACGCGCAGGAGTGCTTCATGGTTCCCAGCCTGCTCCCGACCCCGCCGCTGGTCCCCGTCTGCTATCTGCGTGACAAAGCCGATAGCTTCCACGTCGACCTTGGCCTGGTCTTCGACATCCTGCCGGCGACGGTGGGCGACTTCTACAGCCTTACACCGAAGGATGACGGCTATGTACTGTCCTGGGGACAGAGTGGAGACGTGGTCTTCCCAGTGTTACAGGATGCTGACGGCGACGGCTTGCCCAGTGCGGCCTTCGGCGGCGGTGATCCCAGTGATCGCACGCCTGACACTGACGGAGACGGCCTCTCGGATCTGGTCGAGGAGCAGTGGGGCAGCGACGCGACGCAGGCTGACACTGATGGCGATGGCCTCACCGACTACGACGAGCGACGCTACGGCACGAACCCAAGGCACGCCGACACGGACCACGATGGGTTGAAGGATGGGGCCGAGGTCGCCGGATGGGAGTTCGTCTACGGCTTCGATGACGCGGGTAACATCATGATCACCCGTGTGACTTCCGATCCGCTCTCACCGGATACGGATGGCGATGGGTTGATCGACAAGCTGGAGAACGTCTACGGCCTGAATCCTCGCGTCCCCGGCCCGGCAACGGTCCTGACGATTGAGTCCACAGTGAGCGACGAGGATGGGCTGGTGGCGCCAGGAGACACCGTAGCCTACACGGCTACCGTCGCCAATGAGTTGCGCGACCGCTATGCATTGGGTCTGCTGGAAGTGGACTTCCCACCGGCTGTGCAGGATGCGAGCCTGGTGCCGGTGCCCTATGAGCTGGCGCCGCTTTCCTCGACGACGCTGGTGGGCGAGGTCACGGTGGACCCCTTGGCCTCATCCCAGCAGATCAGCTTGACCAACCGCGCGGGGGCGATTATCGCCAATATCCGCGAGGCCGTGGTCGCAGGACGACAGCTGTGGTTGCACTTCGACGAGGCTGCGGGTGCCACGACCTTCGCAGATGCGTCGTTGTTGGGTCACGATGGTACGTGTAGCGGCACCGGGTGTCCGACCAGCGGGCTCGGGGGCACGCTGTTGCGAGCCGTTGATTTCGACGGTGACGATCGTGTCAGCAGCGGGACCGATATGTCCGAGGAGAGCGCCACGATCTCGCTGTGGTTCCAGACGGCGTGCGATGATTGCGGGTTGTTCTCGGCGATCAAGAGTGGAACTACGCAGCGTGACCGAACGGTCTACCTCGACAACGGCAACCTCTGTGCTCGCCTTGGTCGAGCGAGCCAGGAGACGATCTGCACGTCAGGTGTGGACTATGCCAACGATGCCTGGCATCACGTAGCCCATACCTATGGCGGGGCGCTAGGCGGGCAACGGATCTATGTGGATGGCGAACAGCGCGCCAAAGGCACGCTGACCAGCTCTGACTTCCCACAGCAGAACGCTGTGCGGATCGGCTACGCGGCGGATGCCGGGACACCGTACTATGACGGCCTGGTCGATGAGGTCGAGATCTATGGCCGTGTTCTGATTGCAGGCGAGATCGCTGATAGATTCAGACAACCGGTTCTGCATCTGACGTTTGATGCCGCGTCGCCCTCGAGGTTCAGCGATGTCTCATCTCACGGACACGGGATTACATTTGGTGCAGAGGGACCCGATGCCGGTGCTGCTGGCATCATCGGGCGCGCGGCGGGATTCAGTGGCGATGCCTTCTTCTGGATTAACCCTGCCGACGACAGCCTCAATCTAGGGCGTGGTGACGGCCAGTTCACGTTGGCAGCGTGGGTCTATCCGGAAGGAACGTCCACGACGTGGCGCGGTGTCGTGGGTTTGGACAACCACGACTATCCGAAGCGCTCCTATCCAACGCTTTTCGTCAACACCTCACTGCGCCAGATCAGAGCGGCTTTCGGCAACGGAAGCCAGCTCTGTGAGGTGACATCGGCGGGCAGCCCGCTGAAGCGCGACACCTGGCAGCACGTGTTGGCCGTCTTCGATGGCACGAACTTCAAGCTCTTTGTGAACGGCAAGCTCGTGGGGTCCGATGCGAATTGCGCAGGCACGAAGCCGTACGGCGATGATGATCTCACCGTCGGTCGCGCCGGCAGTGCCACCACGGCCTATCTTGACAGGGTGGAGGTCGCCAGTGAAGGAGATGGCTCCGGGAGTGCAGAGTACAATGCGTTCGTGGACAGCACCCGGCTGTGGGGCGATATGGATGTCGGTCGGGGGACAACTGACATCGGCGTGGGCTACACCGTATACGGTGATTGGCCCCACTCGGTGGTTCTGTGGGAACTGGATGAAACGCTTGATGAGCCGGCCCGAGGGGAAGACGACCTACTGGTGTACCGCATGTTTGATCCGCACGACGTCGGATCGTACAGCCAGGACTATGACGAGGACGGTGAAGGTACGCTCTACTGGACGGTGAGCAATGCCTACTTCCAGGGCGACATCGACGATCTGCGGCTCTACCGGTTTGCGTTCGATACGGACGAGGTCAAGGATCTGTATCAGAGCGCGGTGCGGATTCTGGAACTGCGCCTCGATGAGCCCCCGGGTGCGGCAACGTTCTCGGATCACTCGGGCAACGGCGAGGCAGGCATCTGTGACGGCGATGCGTGCCCGATCACCGGAATCGCCGGTCGATCGAACCAGTCCGTCTGGACGGATGGGCAGGACGATAGGATCCTGGTGGACGTGGACGTGCCCGAAACAGACTATGCCGTTTCGTTCTGGTTCCGGACCAAGTCCTATGATGATTTCTGTCGCAACTGTGGGCTGTTCTCGGTGGCTGATGACAGTGACCAGGACAGCATGGTGTACCTGGATGGCGGCGAGCTGTGCGCCAAGGTTAGGTCGGAGGAGATCTGTGGCTCCGCCGACGTGGCCGATGGGAGCTGGCATCACGTGGTACACACGCTTGGCACCGACGTCGCGGGCCAGCACCTCTATCTCGACGGGACGCTCGCGGCCTCCGGCACTACCACGTCGGCCGATTTCACCGGGCAGACGCGACTGCGGCTGGGACAGGCCCGAGCTGCAGCCCAGGGCTACTTCGAGGGAGCGCTGGATCACGTTGTGTTGCTGCGTGAAGCGGTCGATGGGGCTGGAGTCGGCGCGCTCGTCAGGGAGCTGCCGCGGGCCAGTCTCCACCTGGATGACCCGCTGGGCACCACGGCTTTCAGTAACGATGCCAAAGCCGCGTATGATGGGACCTGCCGTGTGGATGCCGGGACTGGCTTTGATGGCTGCCCCAAGGCCGGCGCGGATGGCTGGATACGTGGCGCTGTCAGCTTCGATGGGGTCGATGATCGCATCTATCTCAACCGGGCGGTCCTGCCCGCCGGCAACTTCAGCGTGGCGCTGTGGGCGAAGCCTGCGCACCAGAGTTCCTACACCCAGACGTTGGTCACGAGCGAAGGCTACGGTGCGAGCGTGCCGCACCTTGCGCTGCGGATCGATCCTGACAGCACAACGCTGCGTTACGTCGACTGCCGGCGCGAGTTGGCCAGTACGCCGAACGCGTTGCTGGAGGATCAGTGGAACTATATCGTGGTGACGTTCAACGCGGAAGGACTTGTCCTGTATATCAACGGGGCGCAGGACCGTGCCCTGGAGGGGCCGCTGATTGCGTGTGGGACCCCCTCTGCGGTCCATCTCGGCGGCGATAGTCTCACAGGATGGGATTACCGGGCGTTGCCGTATGCCGGCATGATGGATGAGTTCAGCGTCTACGGTCGCGCCCTGTCCAGGCGCGAGGTCGAGGCGCTGTACGAGTACCAGATCTCCTGGGTGGACGTCAGTCATGAACACCGGATCATTGTGGACGCCGACAAGCCGACGGCGAGTATCGTGCTGCCTTCGCCGGTGGTCGATATGTCGCCGGGTCGCGTGATCTATATCCGGGCCCATGACGAGACGACCCGGGTCGAATCCGTTCGCTACCGGATAGACGATGGAGCGTGGCAGGCGGCCACGCAGAATGGTGCGGCGTGGCTATTCAGCTTCACGCCGTCGGCGGAGGGGCGCTACACCATCGACGCGCAGGCGTTCGATTCAGTGGGCTCAAGATCGACGACGGCCAGCGTAACGTTTGACGTGGACGACTCATCGCCGGTTGTCGCCGTAGACTCGGCGACGACGCAGCGTGTGCTGCCCGTACGGACGGTGGTCGAAAGCGTCAGCCCGCTTAGCGGGCTGACGGCCTTCCCCGACGCCGGTGATACCGTGTACAGCAGCGGGAGTGGCTACTGGTTCGCGGGAAGCAGGGCCTCAGGGTTCCGCCGTCTGGATGCAGACGTGATTGATCGTGTGGATCTGCATCTGGCCGTTGAGAACGCGATGTACGAGGGCGCCGAGGCGGAGTTCGCGCTGTCGATCAACCACGCAGAGGTGGGGCAGTTCTCGGTGGCCTTCGATGACGTGGAGAAGGACGTCAGCTTCACCCTTGATCCCGTTGCGAAGTGGCAGGGGTACCAGTACATC
>CBFCZM010000063.1:0-10328 GCA_965602565.1 uncultured Anaerolineae bacterium | reverse complement strand
CAGCGTTGTATTCATAAGGCTTCACGATTTGTATGTGCATTTATAAAGGATTTGGTGCAAAATTCAGGTAGTAATTGGCAGCACTTTTTTACCTAGCATTCACTGAAGAGATTGTTTTCTTTCAGGAAAGAAGTCAATTGAGATTTTGACAAAGCAGGTACGTTTCCCGAATGATAGGCGCTGGTGACAGCCTTTGTGGGCGGAGGGGTGTTCAATCCGATCCTCGTTGGGGTGATCTCGGCGGCCGGTGCGACTATCGGCGAGCTGACCGGCTACCTGGCCGGCATGGGAGGGCAAGCCATTATCGACAATCGCGACCTACACGAGCGGTTTGAGCGTTGGATGGACCGCTACGGCCTTTTCGCGCTCTTCTTCTTGGCTGCGGTCCCCAATCCTTTCTTCGATGTCGCCGGCATCATTGCCGGCATGTCGGGGATCCCGGTAGCCACCTATATGCTGGTCGTCTGGGCGGGCAAGATCGTGAAGTTCATTGTGATCGCATATCTAGGTGCCAGCTCGATGGGCCTGCTGGACTCCGTCACAGGGAGCTAGCTCCGACCTGGAAACTGGGGCCGCTGCACTATAGCGAGACCACGTAGCGACCCGATGGCGAATCGGGGACACCGCGCACCCAAGCGTCTGTGTGTGCGTCGCGCGAGCGAGTGCACTGGCCCGGCAGCCTGTCGGAAAGATCAAGGAACCCGGTTTCTGGTCATAGATCGCCCTGTTCTAACGCAATACGGCCTTCATGTCATGCCTGAAGACCGGGTCTCTCAGCCGCACAAAGCAGTACTCCGACAGCCTGCCAGTAACGAGACGGGGGATCCAGCGACCACGTGGCCGCTGGATCCCCCGCCCTCAATTCTCGATCTGTGCGCGGAGCTAGTCTACCGGCGTGAGCCAGCCGTATCTGTCCTCGGTGTCGCCTGCGACCAGGCCGAAGAAGACATCCTGCAGCTCCTTCGCCACCGGGCCGCGATGCCCGGCGCCGATGTCGATGCGATCGACGGAGCGGATGGGGGTGATTTCCGCCGCCGTGCCGGTGAAGAAAAGCTCGTCAGCCATGTAGAGCATCTCGCGGGGGATGAACTCCTCTTTGATGGCATAGCCCAGGTCCTCAGCCAGCGTGATGGTGCACTGGCGCGTGATGCCGCGGAGGATGCTGGAGGCTAACGGCGGCGTCGTGATCACGCCATCCCGTACCAGGAAGAGGTTCTCTCCGCTGCCCTCGCTGACGAAGCCGTTGCCGTCAACGGCGATGCCCTCGGCGTAGCCGTTTTCCAGAGCTTCCATCTTGATGAGCTGTGAGTTGATGTACTGCCCGCCGATCTTGGCTGCCGCTGGGAATACGTTGTGGCCCAGGCGATTCCAGGAGCTGACGCAGACGTCTACACCCTGGGCCAGGGCCTCGGGTCCCAGGTAGGCGCCCATGTAGATGGTGAAGATGCCGACGTGGACCTTGTTGGCCCGGGGATCCACGCCGATCTCGCCGGTGCCCCTGAAGACCAGCGGGCGGATATAGGCTGACTTCAGGTTGTTGCTCTTGACCGTGTCCATGCACGCCTGTCTGAGTTCTTCAGCCGAGAAGGGAATGGGCATGCGGTAGACCTTGCACGAGTCGAAGAGGCGGCGGATATGGGCGTCCAGGCAGAAGATGGAGGCCGTGCCCTTGGCATCATAGGCGCGAATGCCCTCAAAGACGCTGGAGCCGTAGTGCAATGCGTGAGCCGAGACGTGAACGTTTGCCTGATCCCAGGGCACGAATTCGCCGTCAAGCCAGATGACTTCAGTAGGTTCAATTGCCATTGTCTGTGAGCTCCTTGTGGGATGATGAGACCGTGCTTGCGAGCACCGCGCGGACGCGCCGTGCTCGCAAGCGCTATCTGAGTACAGCGCCCTCGCTGGCCGAGGTGACGTGGGCAGCGTAGCGTGAGAGATATCCCTTCTGAATCCTTGGGGGCGGGCAGGCCCAGCGTTGCCGGCGTCGATCAAGCTCTTCATCCGAAACGTGCAGCGTCAGGCTGCGTGCCTGTATATCGATTTCGATCAGGTCGCCTTCCTCAACCAGGGCGATGGGACCACCGGCTGCCGCCTCCGGGGAGATATGGCCGATAGCAGAGCCGCGGGTGGCGCCGGAGAAGCGCCCGTCGGTCAGCAGCGCGACGTCATTGTCGAGTCCCATCCCCGCCAGCGAGGAGGTGGGCATCAGCATCTCGCGCATCCCGGGGCCGCCGCGAGGACCTTCGTAGCGGATGACGACGACGTCGCCCGCCTTAATCTCGCCTCTGAGAATGGCAGCCTGTGCAGCTTCCTCGCCGTCGAAGACGCGGGCCGGTCCCCTGTGCTGCATCATTCTGGGCGCAACGGCCCCCGCCTTGACGACGCTGCCATCGGGAGCTAGGTTGCCGCGAAGGATGGCAATGCCCCCGTTGGCGCTGTAAGGATCTCCGGTGGGACGAATGACGTTGGTCCGTCGTTTGAGGCCGGCCACGTTCTCTGCCACAGACTTTCCGGTCACAGTTGGCAGATCCCCGTGGATCAGCTCCCTCTCCAGCAGCTGCGCCATCACGGTGGCAATGCCGCCGGCCTCGTCCAGGTCCTGCATGTGGTGCGGACCGGACGGGCTGAGTTTCACTATGTAGGGCGTGCGATCGCTGATCTCGTCAAAGAGCTCCAGCGGCAGCTTGACGCCGGCATCGTTGGCGATGGCCGGCAAGTGCAGCACTGTGTTAGTTGAGCCGCCGATCGCCATATCCGTGGCGATGGCGTTCTCGAAAGCTGCCAGGGTCATGATATCAAGTGGCAGTACACCATCCTCCACCAGCCTGAGGATTTGCATGCCGACCGTCTTGGCCAGTCGGAGGCGCGCTCCGGTGACCGCCGGTATCGTGCCGTTGCCGGGCAGTCCCATCCCCAGCGCTTCGGTGAGGCAGTTCATTGTGTTGGCCGTGAAGAGGCCGGCGCAGGAACCGCAACCCGGGCAGGCGGCGAACTCCAATTCGTACAGCTCATCCTCGGTCATCCTGCCGGCCTGGTAGCGGCCGACGGCCTCAAACATCGTCTTGAGGTCGATATCCTCACCGGCGTAGCGTCCGGCCATCATGGGGCCGCCGCTCACGAAGATCGACGGGATGTTGACCCGCCCTGCGGCCATCAGCATGCCGGGCACGATCTTGTCGCAGTTTGGCACGAAGACGAGGCCGTCAAAGGCGTGCCCCAGCGCCATGGACTCCACCGAGTCCGCCACCAGCTCGCGGCTGGGGAGTGAGTAGTGCATGCCACGGTGTCCCATCGCGATGCCGTCGCAGACCCCGATGACGTTGAACTCCAGTGGCGTGCCCCCGGCAAGCCGGACGCCGGCCTTCACGGCCTCGGCGATCTTGTCGAGGTGGGTGTGGCCGGGCACGATCTCATTGTAGGCGTTGGCAATTCCGATGATCGGCCGGTTGAGCTCCTCAGGGGTCAACCCATTGGCGTAGAACAGACTTCGATGCGGCGCGCGTTCGAAGCCCTGTTTGACGAGATTGCTGCGCATATGTCCTCCGGTTGTTAGGTTCCCTAGGGCAGCACCCGCCCGCGCAAGCGCATGACTCGTCCTGGTCCATCCTGCCTGGCAGATGGGCGAGGTCACGGGGTGCTTGTTCTGGTTTATGCGACTCGTGCCTGCAGGGCGGCCACGACCTGGTCTCCCATCTCGACGGTGCCCACGCTGGGACCGTCTCCGGCAATGTCCGGCGTCCGGTAGCCCTGTTCCAGGACGCTCAGCACCGCATCTTCCACGGCTTGTGCTTCCGTCAGGAGGCTCAGCGAGTGGCGCAGCAGAAGGGCGACGCTCAGGATGGTGGCCAACGGGTTCGCGATGCCCTGTCCGGTGATGTCCGGTGCGCTGCCGTGGATCGGTTCATAGACGCCGTTGCTCCCGGCGCCCTGCGATGCCGACGCGAGCATGCCCATGGAGCCGGCCAACATAGAGGCTTCATCGGTCAGGATATCGCCGAACATGTTGCCGGTCACGATGACGTCGAAATCTGAGGACCGGCGCAGAAGGTGCATTGCGGCGGCATCAACGAGCATATGCTCGAGGGTCACATCCGGGTAGTCCTCGGCAACCTCGGTGACGACCCGGCGCCAGAGACGGGAATTCGCCAACACGTTGGCCTTGTCGACCGAGGTCACGTGCTTGCGCCGCAGTCGGGCCAGCTCAAAGGCCTTGCGCGTGATACGCTCGACCTCAGGTGCTGAGTAGATCATCGTATCATAGGCGACGAGATTGTCGTCGGTGGCTTCTTGTCGATTGCCGAAGTAGATGCCACCTGTCAGCTCACGGACCACCATCAGATCCACCCCCTCAAGCCTGCCAGGGCTGAGGGGGGAGGCGTCTCGCAGCATCGGGTAGATCTGCACCGGTCGTAGATTGGCGTAGAGTTCCAGGCCTTTCCGCAGGCCGAGCAGCCCTTGTTCTGGCCGTACTTTGGCTGTGGGATCCGACCACTTCGGACCGCCGACGGCACCGAGCAAGACGGCGTCAGCCGCGCGGCACGCCGCCAGGGTCTCATCCGGGAGTGGGTTGCCTGTGGCATCGATGGCGCAGCCACCCATCAGGTGTTCGCCAAAGGTGAAGGTGTGGCAGTAGGTCTCGGCCACTGTCCGGAGGACTCTGACGCCCTCCGCGACGACCTCGACCCCAATGCCATCACCGGGGAGGGTTATGATATTCGCGTGCATAGATGCTCCTTCAGGTTCATAGTCGGGCCATCAGACAGAGTGAGTGGTGTTGGTCCCCTTCTTGGGTTCGTGCGCCGACTCCCAGGGATCTGCTAATGTCTCGAGCCGGCGCTGTAGACACTGAGTTCCTCTACTTCAGCATCCGGCGCCACGAGATGTACGTAGTCGCGGATTGATCGAAGGTGCTTGTCGACGCCCTGCGCAGCGATGCCGTCGGGCGCGTAGATGGTGAACAAGACGTTTCGTGTCTCTGGGCCAATCTTGGCTCGCCGGGCGGGGCCGTAGATGATACTGGACAGCACGCCCTCAGCGTCGGCGATGAACATATCTCCGGCTTTCAGGACCAGTTCTTGTCCGCCGATGCCGACGTAGGATTCCGTCCCCTCTGCGCTACGTACTGCGACCGGCTGCCTCACTGCGTCCAGATCGTGGCCTGCCGTGAGCAGCAGGTTCTCCAACTCCGCCATAAACATGGCTTCGACCAGCGCCGCCGTCCGCGGGATGTCGCGTCCCTTGAGGGCGACGGACTCGAGTTGGTGCTGCACGTGATAGGTCTTCCTGAACTGCTTGTAGTAGCCGGCGTAGGCCTGTATTGTTGGAAGTGCCTTGATGGCTGAACGCGTCTGACCGTCGAACTGCTGTCTGAGCTCAGCCTGCAATGCCGCCTTTCGCTCGTCCAGAGCAGGCGCATGATCCGGATTGGCCGCATTGCGCATTGCCAGGATGCCGATATGGGCCTCGGGGTGGGCCGCCTGCCAGGACTCGGATGCGATCAACATAGTGTACCAGCCTTTCCGGCTATGGATGCGCGATCGTCAGTCCGTATTCTACGGCATCCGCCAGAGCAATCCAACTTGCCTCGATGATGTTTGCCGAAGCACCGACCGTACTCCACCGTCGGGCTCCGTTCTGAACATCGATCAGCACGCGCGTCGTAGCGGCGGTGCCGGCATCGCTATCCAGAATGTGTACCTTGTAGTCCACGAGTTCGAAGTCAGCCAGGTATGGGTAGACGGGCACCAGCGCCTTGCGCAGGGCCAGATCCATAGCGTTGACGGGGCCGTTACCCTCCGCCGCTGTATGGAGGATCTGCTCGCCCACCTGGATCTTGACCGTTGCTTCCGCCAGCAGCCCGCGTCCCTCCCGATGCTCGACTACTGTCATATAGTCAATGAGACGGAAGGGGGGTTCGTAACCCTCGCGCGAGCGGTACAGCATCATCTCGACGGAGGCTTCCGCGCCCTCGAAGGTGAACCCTCGGTACTCAAGCTCCTTGATCTTCTGCAGGACCTCCGGCAGATCTTTGAGTTCCTCGTGATTCAGCCCGAGCTCATCGGCCATGGTCATCAGGTTGCCCCGTCCTGAAAGCTCTGAGATGACGACACGCGATTCGTTGCCCACGGCCTCCGGGTCGATGTGCTGGTAGCTGAGCACGTTGCGGCGCATCGCGGAGACGTGGAGACCCCCTTTGTGCGCGAATGCGCTGAGGCCGACAAAGGGGGTATGACGGTCGGGCGCCTGATTGGCGATGGCAGTCACCGTGCGGGAAGCGCGCGTCATGCTCTTCAGGTGGCCGTCAGGTAGCGCCCCCAGTGACATCTTCAACTCCAGGTTGGGGATGATGGTGCACAGATCGGCGTTGCCACATCGCTCGCCATAGCCGTTCATCGTGCCCTGTACGTGCGTTGCGCCGGCGCGTACCCCAGCCAGGGAATTGGCGATTGCCAGGCCAGCGTCATTGTGTGCGTGGATGCCCAAAGCAGTGTCGGGGAAGGCTTCTTGCACTTCCCCGACGATCTGTTCGATTTCCCAAGGCATGGCACCACCGTTGGTGTCACAAAGGCAAAGCAGATCGGCGCCGCCAACAACGGCAGCCCGCAGCGTTGCCAGCGTGTAGTCGGGATTGGCCTTGTAGCCGTCGAAGAAGTGCTCTGCGTCGTAGATGACCTCTTTGCCGTTTGCCTTGAGGTAAACCGTGCTCTCGTGGATGATGCGCAGGTTCTCATCCAGGGTCGTGCGAAGCACATCCTGGACGTGCAGGGTCCAGCTCTTGCCAACCAGGGCGATCACATCGGTCCCTGCTTCCAGCATCGCCTGGAGGTTGCTGTCGTCCTCGGGTTGCGTGCCCACGCGGCAGGTGCTGCCAAAGGCCGCAACCCGGGCGTGCCTCAGATCGAGATCTCGTGCGCGCTCGAAGTAGGCCACGTCCTTGGGGTTGGACCCCGGCCAGCCGCCCTCGATGTAGTCCACGCCCAGCTCATCCAGCAGAATTGTGATCTTGACCTTGTCTTCCAGCGACAGCGAGATCCCCTCAGCCTGCGTGCCGTCGCGCAAGGTCGTATCGTACAATCTGATCCTCTCTCTTCCCATAGCCCCCATTCCTTTCTTCAAGAGCCCAGAGCCCTGCATCCCGTGCGTGGTGTGCGCCGGCGAAAATCACGTGCACTTCGAGAATCACCCAGCAGAGCCCTCACCAACGGGCTTCTGAGCCCGCCCCCTCTCCCATACTCCGCGGACGGCGTCTCCGCAGCCGGAGGTGGGAGAGGGAACCGCAGGTGCTAGTCCGCAAATACCTTCTCCGATCCGCTTTGTGGACCGAAGGCGTTCTGATGCCCGGCGTCTTGCCCGCTCTGCTCTTCGCGCTGTGTTTTCGTCCTGCGTAGAGCGCGATGGCGCATGACGTCTACTTCGAAATAGCACCTTGCACCGTCGAGCAGATGGCGTCAAGCTAGCAGCTTAACCTACATGGGACAGATTCATCCGTGCGCGGTGTGCGCCGACGAACATAACGTCTGCTACACAATTGCCCGCCCTACGCCTGCAGCTTCGACCTAGTGTAGGGCACCAATCCGCCGGCATCGATGATGGCCATGATAAAAGGTGGGAATGGCGATGTCTGGTAGGTCTTGTTGTTGCGCGCGTTGGTGATGGCTCCGGTCTCCAGATTCACGAGCAACTCATCGCCGGCCTGCGCGTCAAGTACCGCTTCAGGGCAGGCAAGGATGGGCAGCCCGGTGTTGATGGCGTTGCGGTAGAAGATCCTGGCAAAGCTGTTGGCGATGACGCACGAGACCCCGGCGCCCTTGATTGCCAGTGGGGCGTGCTCGCGCGAGGACCCGCAGCCGAAGTTCTCGCCGCCAACGATGATGTCGCCCGTTTCCACATTCGCCGTAAACGATGCGTCAACGTCCTCCATGCAGTGCTCGGCGAGTTCCTCGGGCAGCGACATGTTCAAGTAACGCGCCGGGATGATGGCATCGGTGTCCACGTTGTCGCCGTACTTCCAAACCTTGCCTTGAAGGCTTCTGCCCTGCAGCGTCTTGCCCTGGGTCATGCTTTGACCTCCTCGGGACTGGCGATGTGTCCAGTGATGGCTGATGCGGCTGCTACAGCAGGCCCGCTGAGATAGACTTCGCTGTCAGCGTGGCCCATGCGGCCACGGAAGTTCCGGTTGGTGGTGCTGATGGCTCGCTCTCCGCCGGCCAGGACGCCCATGTAGCCACCCAGACACGGTCCGCAGGTGGGGGTGCTGACCACGGCCCCCGCCTCGATAAAGGTCTCGATGAGGCCCTCGCGCAGGGCGTCGAGGTAGACCTGTTGGGTGCCCGGAAGGACGATACAGCGTACATCTCGGTGCACCCTGTGCCCGTTCAGGATCTGCGCCGCAACGCGGAGGTCCTCCAACCGCCCGTTGGTGCAGGACCCGATGACCGATTGGTCGACTTCTATCTCGCCGGCCTCGTCCACGGGCCGGGCGTTCTCGGGCAGATGCGGGAAGGAGACCTGCGGCCGGATGCCGCTCACGTCGATCTCGATCGTCGTGACGTAATCGGCATCGGGATCCGCCGCAAAGACCTTGTAGGGGCGGTCGGACCGGCCGGCGACATAACGCTCGGTGGCGTCGTCCACACCGAAGAGCCCGGCTTTGGCACCGGCTTCGATCGCCATATTGGCCATCGTGAAGCGTCCGGCCATCGAAAGCCCATCGATCGCCGGCCCGGTGAACTCCATCGCGCGATAGAGCGCGCCGCTCACGCCGATCTGGCCGATGGTATAGAGGATGAGATCTTTGCCGCCAACCCAGGGCTGCAGTTCGCCGGTATAGATGAAGCGCATCGTCTCGGGCACGCGCATCCAGATCTGGCCGGTGGCCATTGCCACTGCGATATCGGTCGATCCCATTCCGGTGGCAAAGGCGCCCAATGCGCCATAAGTGCACGTGTGCGAGTCGGCGCCGACGATGAGGTCGCCGGGCAGCACCAGTCCCTGCTCCGGGAGCAAGACGTGCTCAATGCCCATACGTCCGACGTCATAATGGTGTGGCAGGCCCTGCCGGCGTGCGAACCGGCGCATCAGGGCACACTGTTCAGCGGACTTGATGTCCTTGTTGGGGACGAAGTGGTCGGCCACCATCACGATCTTCTCCGGGTCAAAGACCTTGTCGACACCCAGTTTATCGAATTCTCGCAGCGCGATGGGGGCGGTGATGTCGTTGGATAGCACAACGTCGACACTGACCTCGACGAGGTCTCCTGGATGTATAGATCTCGTTGCCTCGCCGCCGGCCGTCGTGCTGACGACGTGTTCGGCGATAATCTTCTGGGCTAGCGTATGTCCCACGTGATGTCTCCCTTGCGTCCAGCCGGCGTCAGGCCGACGCGGCTGGTGTATTGCGGATGGTCTTGAGAAGTCAAGAGACCCGTTTTCTAGGCATAGAGTAGCTGCCGTTCTGCGCCAAGACGGGGCAATCAGTGACCAGAGACCAGATTCCTCAGCCCCACAGCAGCATAGCGTCTTGCTCTGCCTCCTGCCACCTCCAGAGTGCCGGATTGTGGTCCAGCACGAGCCTCCCTCACGCTACGAGGTCACTTTGCTGTTCCTCACTTGTGGGATTCCCGGACGTATGGTGATCTCCAGGCTGGCTCTTGGCGGGGCCAGGCCGCCCGGGTACCAGCCCGCGCTCGTCCCGGCCCATCGACCATCCCCGCGGCTTGGGAAAGGAATCCCACTGGCGATCAGGGATCTTCCTGTCCTGGGCGGCCGGGCTCGTCCTGGGCGTCTTCTTGGTCTCTGTCGTCTTCATCGCTCCCCTCCTCTTGGCTGTTATGCGCGATGTGCTTCGCGCCGGGCTGCAATCAGCCGGTTGAGCGCGAACATATAGGCTCTGGCGCTGGCGACAACGATGTCGGTGTCGGTGCCGCGGCCGCTGAAAACGGTACGTGCCTCTCCGTTGACCGGCTCATCAGTTCGAATGCGGATGGTCACACGCCCGACGGCGTCGATACCTTCGGTGATGGCCTCGATGGAGAACTCAATGAGGTCGTTCGGCTCGCCGATGACCCGGTCGATGGCGCGGCAGACCGCGTCGACCGGACCCGTGCCGTGGTCGGCATCGCAGTAGATCTGCCCATCGAGGCCCTTGATACGGACTGTGGCGGTGGGAATGCTGTGGTCACCGCACGAGATCTGGATGTGCTCGAGGTGATAGGTCTCCTGGAAGAACATCTCGGCCTCGTCGGCCACAATTGCCTCCAAGTCGCGCGTTTCCACGGTCTTCTTCTTGTCGGCGACTTCCAGGAACCGGTGATACACCTTCTCGAACT
>CBFCZM010000062.1:0-10330 GCA_965602565.1 uncultured Anaerolineae bacterium | reverse complement strand
AACCTCCGCCTCGGTCTCAACCACGGGCTCAGCCTCAGGCTCAATCTCAGCCTCGGCCTCCACCTCAGCCTCGGTTCCAACCTCCGCCTCGGTCTCAACCACGGGCTCAGCCTCAGGCTCAATCTCAGCCTCGGCCTCCACCTCAGCCTCGGTTCCAACCTCCGCCTCGGTCTCAACCACGGGCTCAGCCTCAGGCTCAATCTCAGCCTCGACCTCAGGCTCGGCCTCGATCTCAGCAACCACCGACTCAGGTTCAGACACCCGTACGGTCTTGGGTGCTGCCGGGGCGGCAGTCTCTGCCTCGGCAACCAACACCGCCAGCGACTCGCCTGCCCTCAGCCGCTCAAAGCGGGCCGCCGTACCATGCGTCCTGAAGATACGGGCAACGGCATCACTCGGCTGAGCACCGACCGACAGCCAGTGAAGAACGCGCTCTTCTTTGATGTTCACCGTCTCAGGCTCGGTTCGCGGATTGTAGAAACCGACCACTTCCAGGAACTTGCCATCACGTGGGGCCGTCTTCTCGGCAACAACGATCCGATAGCTCGGCTGCTTCTTGGCCCCCACTCGACGTAACCTTATTCTAAGCATATGCCTCCTAGTTCAGTATGAATCTTTCTTGCACAACTGCGTGGACAGGCCCTTGACGGTGCCTCCACCTTGTGGCAACCACGCGTGCCCCGTTCCGGCGCACATACGTGAATCTGCTGCTATCCAAATAGCCCCGATAGCCCACGGAGCTTGCCCTGATTCAGGCGTTTGATCATCCGCTGCATCTGTCGATGCTGAGACAGCAATTGGTTAATCTGCTGCACCGACGTGCCGCTGCCGCCGGCCACACGCCGCTTGCGGCTGGCGTTCAGAACCTTGGGATTCCGACGCTCCCCGGGCGTCATAGAGAGGATGATCGCCTCTACAGCTTTCAGGCTCTCCTCTGTCTGGCTCTGGTCGATCTCCACACCGCGCAGCGCGTTGCCCATGCCCGGGACCATATTCAGGATTTCCTGGACCGGACCCATCTTGCGCACCTGACGCAACTGATCAAGGAAGTCCTCAAGATCGAAGTCTCCCTTGCGCAGCTTCTTCTCCATCTTCGCGGCCTGCTCGGCACTGAAGCTCGTCTCCGCACGCTCAATCAGCGAGAGAACGTCGCCCATGCCCAGGATCCGCGATGCCAACCGGTCCGGATGGAACAGCTCCAGGCCGCTCGGTTTCTCGCCGACGCCCAGGTACTTGATCGGCACACCGGTCACTGCGCGCATACTAATGGCCGCGCCACCGCGCGCATCACCGTCCACCTTGGTCAGGATCAGCCCGGTCAGCCCAACGCGCTCGTGGAAGCCGGACGCGATGTTGACCGCTTCCTGGCCTGTCATCGCGTCGGCCACGAGCAGAACCTCGATCGGGTTCACACGATCCCGGATGGCATCAAGCTCGGCCATCATCGTATCGTCAATCTGCAGCCTACCGGCGGTGTCCAGAATAACCAGATCACAACCACGTTCCCCCGCTGCATTCAAGCCGCGCGCGCAGATCTCGGGGGGACTGTCGCACGCCGGCTCGCTATACACCGGGACATCGAGCTGTCGCCCCAACACCTCCAACTGGGTGATTGCTGCCGGACGATAGACATCCGCACCCACCATCATTGGAAAGTGCCCCTGCGATCGCAGATAAAGCGCAAGCTTCGCCGCAGTCGTCGTCTTGCCGGAGCCCTGCAGACCTACAAGCATGACAGTGTACGGTGCGCGCCCCTTCAGCTCCAGCCGCCCGGGTTCACCCAGCGTTGCCACCAGCTCTTGATGGACAATCTTGATGACCTGCTGAGCCGGATTCAACGCTTTGGAGACCGTTTCCCCAACGGCCTTCTCACGCACCCGCCCCGTGAAGTCCTTCACGACCCGGTAGTTGACGTCTGCCTCTAGAAGTGCAAGCCGAATCTCTCGCAGAACTGCCTTGACATCTTCTTCACGTAGAACGCCTCGTTTACCTAATCGGTCGAAGACGTCTTGAAGCTTCTCACTGAGTGATTCAAACATAGACTCTCGTAGTGGGCATGATCACCATAAAGTACATTCTAATGGATAACGCAGATCCGTCAAGCATTGAAACGGTCGCTGCATCTAGGAAAGCAAGCTTTGTTACCGAGTGTCCCGGTACCCGCACAAAGGCACGTTCCTTGCCAATCCTATGGACCAAGGCATAATACGCCCGTCCGGGATCTGCTGTCCGCCGGCACCTCGGCCCGATGCCCCGGCTCGCCGGTTCTAGGCACAGGGCCGCAACTATACCATAGGATCGAACCAGAGGTAACCCAGACTATGACCCGAGAACGCACGCCTGTTTCCTTGATTCGGGCGCTGATCGTCATCGATCGTGAACGCAAACGAAAACAGAGTCGAACCGGTTTCCAGCTCGTGCTGCGCGTCTTGGGGGGGCTCGTGTTGATCTCCATCCTGGCCTCGCTGCTCTTTGTCGGCATGAGCGTCGGCACAGCGGCAGGCGCCTACACCATCATCACCGAGGACCTACCCACACCGGATGACGTCGCCGTGGCAAGCATTGAAACCTTTGAGACGACCAAGATCTACGCCTGGGGGCCCGACACGAACGGGGACGGGCAGCAGGATCCGGCACTCATCTATGAGGTCATCGATGCAAACGCCGGTGACCGCAACTGGCTGCCCTTCTCCGAGTTGCCCGAGTACGTCGTCTGTGGCACCGTGGCTGTGGAGGACCAGACGTTCTGGACCAACCCGGGCTTCAACCTCCGCGGCATTCTGCGCGCCTTTATCGACAACCTCCAGGGCAACGAGATCCAGGGCGGTTCATCCATAACGCAGCAGGTGGTCAAGAACTCGGTCATCCCGCTGGAGGAACACATCGAGAAGAGCTACGCCCGCAAGGTCAAAGAGGTCCTGATCTCCCTGGAGCTCACCCGGCTCTATGACAAGAGCACCATCCTGGAGTGGTACATCAACACCAACTTCTACGGCAATCTCGCCTACGGGATTGATGCCGCAGCGCGCGTCTACTTCGACAAGGCCGCGGATGAACTCACGCTCTCCGAAACCGCTTCGCTGATTGCCATCCCCCAATACCCACTGCTCAACCCGTTTGATGCCCCTGAAGACGCACTCCGCCGCAAGGAGATCGTCCTGAGGCGTATGATCGAGGAAGGATGCGTCACCACGGCCGAAGCGGACATCGCAAGAGATGAGCCCTGGGATCTCGCCGAGTCCACTCAACGCTTCGATATCCAGGCCCCCCACTTCTCCATGTACGTGCGCCATGAGCTTGAGGAGATGTTCGGCGCTGCGCTGGTGGCTGGTGGCGGTCTGCAGGTCTACACGACGCTCGACCTGGTGCTCAACGAGCAGGCCGAGTGCACGGTGCAGACCTATCTGCGGATTCTGAGTGGGGAAGACCCTACCGCGGTGATCTCGGAGGCCATGGCCTCCGGGTGTGATGCCGCCCAGTATCTGCCGGATGTTCCGGCAAGCCGCGTCGGCAACGACTACAATATCAAGAACTCCGCCGTGATCGCCATCCGCCCGACAACGGGCGAGATCGTTGCCATGGTCGGCAGTGCCGATTACTGGAATGAGGAGATCGACGGCAAGTTCAATGTGGCAGCCGATGGCCTTCGCCAGCCCGGCTCCTCGTTCAAGCCATTCACCTACGTGACCTTCCTGGCCCAGGGGCACAATGCAGCGCACATGTTCCTGGATGTCCGCCAGGCCTTTGATCAGGGCCCGGGCATGGCCCCCTACGTCCCCGAGAACTACTCGCGCAACTACCACGGGCCGGTCAGCATGCACAGCGCGTTGGCACGCTCGCTCAACATCCCGGCAGTGGAGGCGATGTCCATTGCCGGCATCGACAGCGTCATGCGCACTGCCCATCAAATGGGCATCACCACCCTGGATGAGGGCCTCCAGCACTACGGTCTGAGCCTCACACTGGGCGGTGGCGAGGTCAAGCTGCTCGACGAGACCTATGCCTTCACCGTCTTCGCCAACAACGGCACGATGTATGGCGCTCCGGTTCCCGAAGCGGAGCTGCGGCCGAACTTCCGCGAACTCAACCCTGTCTCCATCCTGCGGGTCGAGGACCGCAACGGCAAGATTCTCTACCAGATGAACCAGCCGGAGTCGCGCCAGATCCTCGAGCCGCGACTGGCCTATCTCATAACCAACATACTCTCGGACCGCCGCGCCCGGATCCCCGCCTTCGGCACACCCAACGCGCTGGAGCTCGCGAACGATCGCCCCGCCGCGGCCAAGACCGGCACCACAAACAACTTCAGCGACAACTGGACCGTCGGCTACACGCCGCAGTTGATCGTGGGGGTGTGGCAGGGCAACAAAGATGCCGATGACTACATGATAAACACCCCGGGCTCGCGCGGGGCCAGCTATATCTGGCACGCCGTCATGGAATACGCGCATCTGGACGAGCCCATCTACTCGTTCACCAATCCCGGAGGCTTAGTAGACGTGACGGTCTGTGCGGTGTCCGGCATGCTGCCCAGTGACAAGTGCGCAACGACCACGGAGCTGATGATTCCGGGGACCGAGCCCACAGAGAGAGACACGCTGAGCCAAGTCTACCTGATCAACAAGGAGACCGGCAATCTCGCTACCATCTACACGCCGCTGGAGCTTGTCGAGGAACGCGTGTATACCATCCTGCCACCGGAGGCACAGGATTGGATCGCTAGCTTGCCCGAAGAGACGCAGGCCACCTTCCTCCCACCCACCGACTACGACACGGTCTATGGGCCTAACCAGGCCCAGGCTGAGGTGGCCATCATCTCTCCCAAGACGTACTCGAATGTGGGAGGCGTTGTACCGATCTCCGGAAACGCCCGGGGCGACGTGGCCTTCTACCGGCTCGTCTTCGGCGAGGGGATGAACCCGACAGCCTGGCTGCAGGTCGGCCCGGATCACGGCAACCAGGTCGATAACAACCTTCTGGAGAACTTCGACACCACCGGCCTGGAAGATGGCGTGTACACGCTCCAGCTGCAGGTCGTGGGCCAAGATCAGCAGGTCCGGCAGTCATCGATCCAGCTCACGGTCGACAACACCCCACCCGAGGTGGACTTGACCTACCCGCCAACAGGGAGCGAGTATGAGTACGGGCTCGATGAATGGGTCAACGTCAACGCTGAGGTCAACGATAACTACGCGATTGACCGGGTGGAGTTCTACGAGAACGAAGCCGAGGAACCCTTCAACGTCCGCACCATCGCGCCCTTCAACGTCAACTGGATCCTGAAAGGACCGGGCGAATACCGGTTCCACGCCATTGTCTACGATGCCGCGGGGAACAAGACGGAGACCGACCTCGTCAAGGTGCGTGTCGTGCCCCGCGAGGACTAGCAAACACACCACGGATAGCAGGGCAGAGCCATCCGTTCGTGGCAGCTAGTTGTTTCCCAGGCGGTAGGTCTACACACTTGTCGCGAGCCACTGGCCCCAAGAACCGAAAAGAGACGGTCCTCTGAGGGACCGTCTCTTTCTGGTTCTTGTCTCAGGGCTGAAACCACCCGAAGCGGAAAACACCCGCCTTACGGAGCTCCACAACCACGGACGGCAGCAGGATCAGCGGGGCCATGACTAGCCACTCTTGGAAGGTCAGCGGTGTCGTGTTGAAGATGTTGCGAACGGAAGGCACCGGGATGTAGACCACGACCAGCAGCAAGAAGACCGAGAGGCCAACCGCGTACTGCATGTACTTGTTGGTGAAGACACCCAGCTTGAACAACGGGTACCGCTCCGACCGTGAGGTGTAAGCCCGGAACAGCTCGGACATCACCAGGGTCACGAAAGCCATCGTCTCGGCCAGCATCCGGCCATCGTCGTGGCCCAAGCCGAGCCGGTGAGCGAAGAAGGTCTTGCCCAGCCAGTAGGCTCCCAGCACGGAGGCCGTGATGACCACAGTCTGAATGGCAACACCGACCACCATCTCGCGGTCGATCACCGGCTCATCAGGAGCTCTCGGTGGGCGCTCCATAAGGTCAGGATCGCCCTTCTCAAGACCCAGCGCCAGCGCCGGACCGCCATCGCTCAGCAGGTTCAGCCAGAGTAGCTGGATGGCCGTCAGTGGGGCGTCCCAGCCGAACAATGTCGCCAGGAACAGGATCGTGACCTCGGCAACGTTACAGGAGATCAGGAAGTAGACGAACTTGCGGATGTTCGAGTAGATGACGCGGCCCTGCTCAATCGCGCTGATGATCGAGACGTAGTTGTCGTCGGTCAGCACCATATCGGCGGTCTGCTTGGTGACGTCGGTTCCGATATCGGCCTGCTTCAGGGCGGGAGCATCGTTGACACCGTCCCCAGTCATAGCAACAACGTTGCCGCGGTCGCGGAGCGCCGCGACGATGCGCATCTTGTGGTGCGGGGCCACGCGGGAGAAGACATCCACGGTATCCACGCGGCGGTCCAGCTCTTCATCGCTCATCGCCTCAAGCTCGGCCCCGGACACGGTCTCGTGACCCGGGCGAAGAATGCCGATTTCCGTAGCGATGGCGGCAGCCGTCGCGGCGTAATCTCCCGTGACCATGACCGTGCGTAGACCGGCACCCTGTGCCTTCTCGACCGCCGGCAGGACCTCAGGGCGAGCGGGGTCGATCATGCCCTCAAGACCGACAAAGACCAAATCGCTCTCGACCTCGGACGCCAAGATCTCAGCCGGCATCTCTGGGAGCGGGCGGTAGGCAACAGCCAGCACGCGCAGCGCCCGCGAGGCCAGAGCACCGTTGGATTCGAGGATCTTCGCGCGCAGCTCAGCGGTCAGCGGGATCGGGCCATTGTCGGTCTGGAACTGCGTGCACTGATCCAGAACGAGATCCGGGGCACCCTTGGTCACAGCAACGTAGCCGGCACCCGAAGCTTGGTTGGGCACAGGGCACAGGCCCTCACTGTCAGCGCCGTCAAGGCCATGGATCGTCGTCATACGCTTTCGATCGGAATCAAAAGGAATCTCGTTGACCCGCGGGAAGCTCATCTCGAGCTCTTCGCGCCAATAGCCGGCCTTCGCACCGGCGACGACCATGGCACCCTCGGTTGGGTCGCCGACCATCTTGTACTCAGGACCATCCCCATCGTCTGTCTCGAGGCCGGCGTCGTTACACATCACACCGCCCCACAGTGTATTCCGGACGGTGGCATGATCGGCGAGGTCAATGACCTCACCATCGAGCTCGAACTGGCCCTCAGGTGCGTAGCCACGACCCGTGACCGCATACTCGGTACCATTCGCCCAGATTCGGACCGTGGTCATCTGGTTCTGCGTGAGCGTGCCGGTCTTGTCCGAGCAGATCACCATTGCGGCGCCCAAAGTCTCAACCGCGGGCAGGTTGCGGATCAACGCGTGGCGCTTGACCATTTCCTGCATGCCCAACGCCAGACAGATCGTCACCACGGCGGCTAGACCTTCGGGCACGGCTGCGATCGCCAGACTGACGGCGAGCAAGAAGAACTCTTTGAGGTGGGCGGCCCAATCCAGGACCGGAATACCCAGCACCACCGGGCGCAAGACTCCGACGGCCAAGACCAGACCAGAGATCGCAAGGCTTCCGATGCCCAGCTGCTTGCCCAATTGGTCAAGCTTCTTCTGAAGCGGCGTTGTCTCCTCCCCAACGGACTGGATCATCGCGGCAATCTTGCCGATCTCGGTCTGCATGCCGGTGGCCATGACCGCGCCCTGGGCGCGACCGTAGGTGACGGTCGTGCTCATAAAGGCCACGTTACGACGATCGCCGATGGTAGTATCAGCCTTGATCGTCACTTCAGCGTGCTTGCTCACAGGCACCGATTCACCCGTAAGCGAAGCCTCTTCGATCTGAAGGTTCATCGTCTGGGTCAGGCGGAGATCGGCTGGGATGATGCTCCCGGCCTCCAGGACAACGACATCGCCCACCACCAACTCGCGGGTGGGCACGGTAAGGCGATGACCACCGCGGACAACCTGGGCATCAGGCGCAGCCATCTTCTTCAGGGCGGCCAGGGCTTCCTCTGCCCGGCTCTCCTGGATCACACCAACGGCCGCGTTGAGAACAACGATGGCCATGATCACTGCGGCCTCAATCCAGTCTCCCAGCCAAGCTGAGACCACAGATGAAACCAGTAGAATGATGATGATGAAACTAGCTAACTGTTTCCAGAGGCGTTCCCAGAATGTAGGGGGAGCTTTCTCTTGTAGCTCGTTGGGGCCGTACTCATCCAGGCGCTGCCTTGCTTGGGCCGGGGTCAAACCTACGTCACCATCAGTCTGCAGAGCCTGGACGGCAGTATGCACGTCAAGTGCGTGCCAATCCCGGGTCTGATCAATCATAGACACTTCCTCCGCACATAGCTGTGGAACACGTACGGGAAGGCATTCTAACATAGTCTGGTGACTGAGCAAGACACCCAGGGGGCGCGAGCGCATTTCAGGATGAGGTCGAATGCCCGAGCAAGGCTCGTCGCAGACCAATCAGCGTGCCCGCATCCCATCTGAAACGCGCCCCGGGTGCGCCGCCAAAGTGAGAGCAGATCCCAGATAAGACCCCTTTCCAGACTCCGCAATGGCCTTTGCCCATCCTGAGGCGTACCCGTTGACAGTGCATTGCAGATTCCTATACTATTGTAACCGGACGCAGGCGCACGGTCTGCAAGTGTGTCATCCAGAGTACCCCAGGCCAGATCACTATGCGCGTACAACTCCAAGGAGTCTCCAAGACCTTCACCGACAACGCCGAGCCACTCCCGGCCCTGGCACCGATGACGCTGGATATCGCCTCAGGTGAGTTTGTCTGTTTCATCGGGCCCAGTGGCTGCGGCAAGTCCACCTTGCTGCGCGTCATCGCCGATCACGTCGCGCCGACATCGGGCGCCGTCCGCATCGACGGCGCCCCGCCAACGGAGGTGCGCGTGCGGAAGCAGATCGCCTGGATGGCGCAGAACCCAGCTTTGCTGCCTTGGAAGACGGTGCTGGACAACATCCGCCTGCCGCAGATTGTCAACCTGCGTGCAGGCTGGCGCACCGACCGGCAGCCCGCTGAACCGGCGCTCGACCCCACTGACCTGCTCGATATGGTGGAACTCGCAGGATTCGCCGCCGCCTATCCGGGCACGCTCTCCGCCGGTATGCAGCAGCGTGTCGCCCTCGCGCGGACATTGGCCACCGGCGCTCGCCTCTGGATGATGGACGAACCCTTCTCCGCGTTGGATGAGCTCACCCGCGAGCGGCTCACGGAGGAGCTTCTCGGCCTATGGTACCGGTTCAGGCCCACCGTGTTGTGGATCACGCACAACATCGCCGAGGCCGCGCGTCTGGCAGATCGCATCGTGGTTCTGACGCAGAGTCCCGGTGCCATCCGTGGGGTGGTGCCCATCACCATCGACCGGCCACGGGATGAGACCACGCCCGACATGGGTACCGTGATCCGTGCCCTGCGCGAGATGCTGCGCGCATGAGCACCCCCACCCGTCCCGCCGGCCCTGAGGACACCATCTTGCCGCACACCAACTCCAGGACGACGAGGGACGTGCTTGTCGCGGTCGGTTCCGTCGCCTTTGTCGTCGGCGCCGCGCTGATCACGTGGGAAGCGATTGTGCGCGCCAGGGAAGTGCCGCCCTACCTGCTGCCCGCGCCCAGCGTCATCGCGCGTGATCTCTGGGAGAGCAGCCCACGTTACGCCGCAGCCTCGCTGGTGACGCTGCTGGAAGCCCTCAGCGGCCTCGTCCTGGGTGTCTTGGTTGGCATTCTGGTGGCGACGCTGATCACCTTCTGGCGGAGCCTGGAACGCGGCGTGCTGATTCTGGCCATTCTGATCAAGGCCACACCCATCGTCGCCCTGATCCCGCTCCTCATCATCTGGTTCGGCTTCGGCCCGGTCCCCAAGATCATCGCAACGGCATTGATGACCTTCTTTCCCGTCCTGATCAACGTGCACACCGGACTGCGCGCCGTGGACAGTGCCGTGCTGGCGCTCTTCCACTCCCTGGATGCCGGCAGGGGCGAAGTGTTCCGCCACGCACGTTGGCCCGCAGCGCTGCCCTATCTCTTCGCGGCACTCAGAGTCGTGGCCCCCCTCTCACTGGTGGGTGCTGTGGTGGCCGAATGGGCCGGGGCCTCAAGTGGTCTGGGGCGCACAATGTGGCTGGCCTACACCAATATGGATATGCCTGCACTCTTCGCGGCTGTGGTATGCTCGGCGCTGATGGGCATCGGCCTGTACGGCATCGTCGTAGCATTGGAGAAGCGCATCATCTTCTGGAGGTAGACGTCGTATCCGCTGGTTCGCACCGCACACAACGAAGATGTCTGTGCGCGG
>CBFCZM010000061.1:0-10331 GCA_965602565.1 uncultured Anaerolineae bacterium | reverse complement strand
CTCTACCGGCTCCTGCGCCAGGCGCGCAGCCAAAGCCTCCACATCCTCGGCAAATGGACTCGCATCGTCGCCAAGGAGAATCGCCAGAACCTTGCGCGCTGCGCTGTTGGGCCAATCAGCGATCATATCGGGGGATTGGGACGCAGAACGGAGGACATCCCGAACCAGAGAAGCGACAATGTCCAGGACCTTCTGTTCGTTGAGGGTGCGGTCAATGAGCTCACGCTGCAGATCTTGGAGCTGCCGAGTTGCACTGTAGCGGTCATTGAGGACATGGTCAACCAACGCCTCCGCCGACATCGGCGGGAGTCCGTAGTGCCCAGTGCTTCCGTTGACACCATTGAAGTAGAGTATTTCAGTCACTGCCTGATTCTCGTCGATGACGGAGCGCCCGCGCCCTACCGGCGTGCGCGACCTGGCAACCCGAAACAATCACGAGGAAATGGTGATTAGCGGCTATGGATCACGACTACAGCCGGCTGTGTCGGCGCACGTCATCGAGCAGCATCGGTGAACAGTACCGCGTTTCGATAGAAGTATAGCATAGCACATGCACCAGCGCAAACTATGTCGCATGGCAGGTACATTCCGGAACAGGGGCGAATACTCGACAACGAGAGGCACATCACCCTGGACCGACTGCCTGCCCGATGGCGTCCTCTGCTATTGCCTCCTTCAGTTCTCCTCGTACAATCTGCGATGGGTTGCACACTATCGTTGGACTCGACATATCACGATTGGCGCAAGGAGTCGTTTGATGATTGGAATGAAAGCGGAAGGCCAGAGCTTCCCACTTGGAGCCACCTGTTACGCTGACGGCGTGAACTTCAGCGTCTACTCCAGGTATGCTGATGCCATAGAGTTGCTGTTGTTTGACAATGCGGATGATCCGGAGCCCAGTCGCGCGATCCCTCTGGATCGCCGAAAGAACCACACGTTCTACTACTGGCACGCCTTTGTGCCGGATATCGGCCACGGCCAATTGTACGGATACCGTGCGCGGGGCCCCCACCGACCCAAACGAGGGTTCTACTTTGACGGTGACAAACTCCTCGTGGATCCCTATGCGCGGGCGGTTGCTCCCAGCAGCACCTACAGCCGGGCCGCCGCCAAGGTTCCCGGCAAGAATCTCGACCAAGGCATCAAGAGCGTCGTCGTCGATCCCGACACCTACGACTGGGAAGGTGACCAGCCGCTCAACAAGCCCTATGCCAGCACCGTCATCTACGAGATGCACGTGCGCGGGCTGACCAAGTCGGCACCGGATGTCGCGCCCGACAGGCGGGGCACCTACTTGGGCGTGATCGACAAGATCCCCTATCTCAGGTCGCTGGGGATCACATCGGTGGAGCTACTGCCGGTACAGCAGCACGATACACAGGATAGCCCGGATCATCTGGCAAACTACTGGGGGTACAGCCCCATCGCGCTGTTCGCCCCGCATCAGGGCTATGCCTCTCGGCAGGAGGACGCGCTCTGCGCGATCAATGAGTTCCGCGATATGGTCAAGGCGCTGCATCGGGCCGGGATCGAGGTCATCCTGGATGTCGTCTTCAATCACACCGCTGAGGGTGACGAGAACGGGCCAATTCTCTCGTTCAAGGGACTGGGAAATCGGGCCTACTATATCCTCAAGGACAGCCGCGCCACCTATGCCGACTACAGCGGCACGGGCAACACCCTGAACGCCAACCACTCTGTCGTACGCCGGCTCATCGTCGATTGTCTCCACCACTGGGTATCAGAGATGCACGTCGACGGCTTCCGCTTCGACCTCGCATCAGTGATGGCGCGTGATGAGGACGGCGAGCCGATGGCGAACCCGCCGATCCTCTGGCAGATTGAGTCGGACCCCGTTCTAGCCGGGGCCAAGATAATCGCTGAGGCTTGGGATGCGGCAGGGCTCTATCAAGTCGGATCCTTCATCGGTCACCGGTGGGCGGAATGGAATGGACCGTTCCGAGATGACGTCCGCCGCTTTGTCAGAGGCGACCCCGGCATGGTGCAGAACCTGTCGGCACGCCTCACCGGCAGCCCGGATCTCTACACACAGCCGGATCGGGAGCCCAACCGCAGCATCAACTTCTGCACATCCCACGATGGATTCACACTAAGCGACCTGGTCTCGTACAACCATAAGCACAACCTGGCCAACCTGGAGGACAACCGCGACGGCCACAACGCCAACTACAGCTGGAACTGTGGCTTGGAGGGACCGACCACGGTCACCGGCATCAAGGCACTGCGGCAGAAACAGGCTCGCAACTTCTTGACCATTCTCTTCATCGCCCAGGGCACGCCGATGATTCTGATGGGGGATGAATGCCTGCGCACGCAACAGGGCAACAACAACGCTTACTGCCAGGACAACCAGGTTGGCTGGTTCAACTGGGAGCACCCCGACCTCCATCCAGGATTCCTGCGCTTTGTTCGCCAGCTCATCACCTTCACACAAGGCCTGGAGGTGTTCCGCAAGGAGGCCTTCTGGCACACCTCGGAGGGGAACTCAGCTCCTCGGCTCATCTGGCACGGCGCGGAGCTCGGTCAGCCCGATTGGGCATTCAACTCACACAGTCTGGCGCTTGAGCTGCAA
Source organism: uncultured Anaerolineae bacterium (assembly GCA_965602565.1). Classification (GTDB taxonomy): domain Bacteria; phylum Chloroflexota; class Anaerolineae; order B4-G1; family SLSP01; genus PWVB01. Next base: position 7,738 of record CBFCZM010000061.1, on the reverse strand, counting down.
TCACCACACGACGGCGAGCACCTGCACATCATTCTGAACGCCTATTGGCACCCACTGACCTTTGAACTGCCAGCACCTGGACTGGACGATGATCAGGACCTGCATTGGCATCGCATCATCGACACATCACTGGCCGCGCCCAACGACATCCACAGCCCAGGAGAAGCACTCGCTGTCACATCAAACACCTACGAAGCTGAGGCGAGATCAAGCGTCGTGCTGCTGGCCCGGCGCCGTGCCCCCCATTAGGCGGCGACGTGCATGCTACCTCGATCCGATGGCTATCTGGGCCCTGTTCCAGTATAAGCAGCGGGCACTCCGATGATCTAGCGATGGGCCTCTCTTGGGTATTGGCACCCAAGCTCAAACACGCCCGTTGCCTTTTGGGGAACCTTGTCTATTCGGTTTGGTTATGATATAATTCATTCAGAACGAGTATAGTAGCACTCGAAAGTGGGGCTCGCCCCACTTTTCTTTGTAGATACCGTTGAGACAGAACAGGGAGGCAGATTCTCAATGAAGAGCGAGTTCGCCCTGGCGTTTAACCAAGTCTGTGCTGAGTACAGCTTGCCAAAAGAGGTCGTCCTGGATGCGATTCGGGCAGCCTTGGCGACCGCATACAGACGTGACTGGAAGGTTCCTGCGACTCAGAGCATAGAGGCTGAGATCAGCTTGGAGACCGGGCTGGCGCGCATCTATATCGAGAAAGTCGTCGTGGAAGAAGAAGTCGAGGACCCCCAGATCGAGATTCGACTTGTGGCAGCGCGCCGGCAAAAAGCCGACGTGCAGGTCGACGACATCTTGATGGTGGATGTCACGCCGCACAACTTCGGCCGTATCGCCGCACAGACAGCCAAACAGGTGATCACACAGCGACTGCGGGAAGCGGAGCGTGAGAGCCAATTCAACCGCTTCAGCCGGCAGGAAAACGAGATCATTATTGGCACCGTGCAGTCGGTCAACCCAAGAGGAGTGACCCTGCATCTGGAACGCACGGAAGAGGCGCACATGCCGCGCCGCGAACAGATCCCCGGAGAGCGGTACGTACTGCATCAGAAGATCCGTGTGTACGTTCTGGAGGTGCGCCGCACATCGAGAGGGCCTGAGATCATTGTCAGCCGCAGCCACCCGCTGATGCTGCGTCGGTTGCTGGAGATTGAGGTGCCGGAGATCCGCAACGGTCAGGTGGAGATCAATGCCGTAGCGCGCGAAGCTGGGACGAGGGCGAAGGTTGCCGTCTCCGCACGGCAGCTTGGCATCGATCCCGTCGGAGCCTGTGTTGGTATGCGCGGTATGCGCATCCAGACAATCTCGAACGAGTTGCACGGGGAGCGGATCGATGTTGTGCAGTGGAATGAAGATCCCGAGACGTTCATCAGCAATGCGCTCAGCGTTCCCAAGATCGTCAGTGTAACGCTAGATGAACACAACCCCGGCGGGCGAACCGCGTCTGTGGCTGTGCTTGATGAGCATCTATCCCTCGCAATCGGGCGCTCGGGGCAGAACGCACGCCTCGCCGCCAAGCTGACGAACGGGCGTGTTGATATCCAGGGTGCGACAGAGGCAGCGATGTGGGCCCTTGACCAGGTCAACCAGACGCCCGACTTGCTGGATGCGCTGCGGAACAAAGCCGCGCTGATCCCACGTCTTGCGACGATCATGCGCACCCATGAGAAAGACCGCTATCCCTATACCGATGAGGAACGCACTATCATCGGCACGGTGATCAAGGCCGTCCGCGAAGCAATCATCGCCAAGCGGAATGCCGAGCGCCCCGGCTCAAGCCAGGCGCGATCACGGCAGCGTGCACAGCGCCACGCAGATGCTGAACGTGTGAAGGCGAAACAGGAAGCGCAGGCCCGCGTGCCCAGGGGCGCCTACAAGGTGCCCTTGGAAGACCTCGGCCTATCCAAGAGGGTTCATAGTCACCTCATAGCCAGCGGGCTGAAAAACGTCGGCGAGGTGATGGAGAGACTGGCTGTTGGCGATGAACCCCTGCTAATGATCAACGGGATCGGCGTCAAAGCGCTACGCGAGATCAAAGATACTGTGGAGACCAGTGGGCTCCAGCTGCTGGACCAGGGCGACGCTCAAGATGAACAAGCCGCGATTGAGACTGCAGTAGAGGCTGAGAGCGCTGAATCCACGGCAGCACCGGAAGTTGCGGTCGAGGTAGAGGAACCGGTCGTCGCCGAGGAATCTGTGACAGAAGAGGCGGCGGACCAAGAAGTCGTGCCCGCAACAGGCGAGCCGGTCACCGAAACGGAGCCGGCGGACGATGTCGACGAGCTCGATGAGGGCTCAGAGGAGACAGCCCTCGAAGTTGAGCCGTTGGGCGACGACGACGCCTTCGGAGGGGCTCTCGCAGCGAGTCTTGACGATGTTGTATTTGCAGGCGAAGATGACGAAGAAGGCATCGAGGGCCCTGAATCTGAGACACGGCCTGGCAGGAAACGACGCCAGCGCGCTGTCATCTTCGACGATGACAGCGGAGAAACATTCGTCGTGCGAAAGCACCGACGCGGGTCCGATTCCTGGAACGAGTACAACGAAGATTATTAGCCTGGTTGGCACAGTGTCATGAATCCTTTGGTGGACCCTGTCTCGATGCCCGGATCTCAATCTGGGCACGAGATACCATGCTGAGACGACTGCAACAACGATAGAAAGCAGCATCTCACAGGCCACTCTGTCCTGGATGATGGGACGCCGAAGGTATCTTGGGCGTCCCATTTTTCCTGTCACGCGCTATTGGGCAGCAACGTGCACGACTCGACAGATGCGCGAGCGCGTACAGGGATAGCGTCACTCGTAGCTGGATGAAACTGGATTGTGACTATGGTGAGGAAAAACGGTCAGCCCCGACAGAGGCATGTCCCGCTGCGAACCTGTGTGGCATGTCGAGGAACGAAACCGAAACGTGAACTCGTCCGCGTCGTGCTTCTGCCTGACGGGACCGTGGCAGTGGATGAAACGGGCAAAATGAACGGACGGGGCGCCTATCTGTGCCGTCAGCACAGCTGCTGGCAAACAGCGCTCAAGCGGGGCAGTCTCACGCGCGCACTGCATATACAACCAACGCCCGAGGCGATTGCGTACCTGGAAGCGTATGCAGAGTCTCTTCCGATGTTAAGTGAAGAGGACTGACTGTCGCCTTGGATGCACAGCCCCTGAGAACGGGGCAAAGGAGAGAGATATATGGCAGAAAACGAGATAACAATTCCCGAGGTCATCACAGTACGGGACCTTGCCGATCTGTTGGGGGAGACCCCCATAGCGCTGATCAAATCCCTGATGAGCAATGGTGTGCTGGCTAGCATCAACCAGCAGGTAGATTTCGACACCGCCGCCATTATCGCTGCCGAGTTCGGCTTCGAGGCCAAACTACCCTATGCGGAGCTCGACGAGGAGGCCGAGACCGAGCTTTCCGCTTGGCAGATCCTGCTGGCGGACGAAAAGCCCGAAGACCTCAAGAGTCGCCCTCCCGTCGTCACGGTTCTCGGCCACGTCGACCACGGCAAGACTTCCCTACTGGATGCCATCCGGCACGCTGACGTAGTCACCGGGGAAAGCGGCGGGATCACCCAGCACATCGGCGCCTATCAGATCAAGCACGAAGGGCAGCGGATCACGTTCCTGGACACGCCCGGTCACGAGGCGTTTACGGCGATGCGCGCCCGCGGTGCCAACACAACGGATATTGCCATCCTGGTTGTGGCTGCCGACGACGGCGTCAAGCCACAGACCATTGAGGCCGTCAATCACGCTCGTGCCGCGCACGTGCCGATCATCGTGGCACTCAACAAGATCGACAAGGCCAATGCGCGCCCCGAGGCGGTGAAGCAGGAGCTCTCAGATCTGGGACTCACCCCCGATGAATGGGGCGGCAGCACCATGGTCATCCCGGTCTCCGCGACGATGAAGCTGGGCCTGGAGGATTTGCTCGAAGCGATCGTCCTGGTTGCGGATGAGGTCGGCGTCAAGGCCAACCCCACACGCGACGCGGTCGGCACCGTCCTCGAAGGCCGCCTGGACAGGCGCCGTGGCCCATTGGCCACCGTCTTGATTCAGAACGGCACCCTGCGCACCGGTGACGCATTGGTCGTTGGGCATACATGGGGCAAGGTCCGCGCGCTGGAAGACGAGCACAATGACCGGCATCGAACCGCACCGCCGGCAACCCCGACCGTGATTATTGGCCTTCACGACGTGCCGGTGGCCGGCGATTTTCTGGAGACCGTCAAGGATGAGCGCACGGCCCGTGCCATCGCCGAGAAGCGCAGCCAGAAAGCCAGACAACGCGAGCTGGCTCGCACGAGCCGCCCGCTGTCGCTGGATGATTTCTCCTCTGCAGTCCGCGAGGGTGAGATCAAGGAACTCAACATCGTGCTCAAGACCGACGTCCAGGGCTCCATTGAGCCGATTGTCAACAGCGCCGAGCGGTTGAGCCAAGCCGACGTCAAGGTCAATGTGATTCACGCTGCAGCCGGCAATATCAGCGAGTCGGACATTAACCTCGCTCTGGCGTCCGATGCCATCATCTTGGGCTTCCGTGTCTCCGCCGATAATGCCGCACAGCGTATGGCCGATATGGAAGGTATGGATATCCAGATCTACGAGATCATCTACCGGTTGGTCGATGACGTCGAAAAAGCCCTGAAAGGTATGCTTGAACCCACATATCAGCCCGTCCTGATAGGTGAAGCGGAGGTGCGCCAGTTGTTCACCATCTCAAGCGTCGGCACCATCGCTGGGTGCTTCGTCACGCGCGGCATCGTCCGGCGCAATGCTAAGGTCCGCGTGATCCGCAATGACGAGACCCTACACGACGGCACCATTGATTCTCTGAAACGATTCACAGAGGATGTTCGTGAAGTGCGACAGAACTTCGAGTGTGGCGTGAAGATCGACGGATACAACGCCCTGGAGGTCGGGGATCGCCTGCAATTCTATGTTATGCAGCGTGTCGAAGCAGAATAGACCGCTCTAGTAAGGAGCCCCATGGGCAAGAAGTACATTAACCGCATCAACCAGCTTGTTCGGCGCATAGTCGCGCAGTTGTTGCTGGAAGAGAGCAGCGATCCAAGGCTTGCCGAAGTGACCATCACTGATGTGAGCGTCAACCGAGACACGACGCGGGCCGAAGTCTACTACAGCATCATCGGCACACAGGATGAGGTAGTGGAAGTTCAGGCAGCGCTGGATGGCGCTGCCGGGTGGCTGAGGAGCAAGATGGCACCGAGTCTGCGACTGCGCAATCTGCCACAGCTTGTGTTCTTGCACGATCCATCCCTGGCGCACGGCGCTCGGATTGAGGAAATCCTGAAACAACTTCGCGACGAGGACGCTCAGCCTGATGACCCAGACGAAAACACCATCGAGTACGGCGCGACAGATAGCGTCGCTGCTGCACAGGAGTGAGCGCCCGCTCCTAATCACGCATCCGCGACCGGACGGCGACACAGTCGGATCAGCGCTGGCTCTGCGGCTTGCGCTGATCAAGCTTGGCAAGGAGCCCACGGTGGTCTGTGTGCACCCCCTGGGTAGCAGCCTGACGTACCTCCCAGGAGCTGAGGCCTTTGCCACCGATGTGGCGGATGATGCTGATATTGATCTCATCGCCGCCATCGACATGAGCGACCTGAAACGAACCGGCGGTATCTACAGAGAAAGCTGGCGCGGCAGGTTGCCGCTGGTCGTCATCGATCATCACGAGACCAACAACGCTTTCGGCGATGTCAACTTGGTCTGCCCTGATGCGGCAGCGACTGCCCTCCCCATCATCGATGTCATCAACGCCCTGGTCCTGCCGGTGACAAGCGACATGGCCACGTGTCTCCTGGCGGCCATCCTTACCGATACACGCGGGCTGCGCACCGAGAGCACCACGCCCGACGTCCTGCGAACCGTCAGCGAGCTGATTGAGGCTGGCGGTGACTATCTCGGCGTGATGCAGAAGAGCCTCGACGCCGTACCCTTCGACCAGATGCGTGCCTGGGGCATCGCCCTCCAGCGACTGCGTCTCGATGGGGAGATTGCCTGGACGACGTTCCCGCTCGCGGAGAAGATCGCGCAGAACATCGAGGATCACGATGACCTGAATCTGGGCAACCTCATCAGCCGGGTCGCTGAGGCCAGAATCATCGCCACCTTCATCGAGATGCGGGATGGCACCGTCAAGATCAGCTTCCGCGCGCGGCCTGGCTATAACGTAGCCCCGATCGCGCACGCACTTGGCGGCGGAGGCCACCGACAGGCCGCCGGATGCAGTGTGCCCGGCCCCCTCGATACTGCGGTCGAACACGCGCTGGCGATGGTGAGAGAAACGCTCAACAGCCATGATTAGTGGTGTGCTTGTCGTCGACAAGCCCTCTGGGATGACATCGCACGATGTCGTCGATATCGTGCGGCGACTGGCGCGCACGCGCCGTGTGGGCCACGCAGGAACACTCGACCCGATGGCAACCGGCGTCCTGGTCGTGTTGGTGGGACCAGCCACCCGGCTCTCACGGTTCGCGATGCACGGCGACAAACGCTACCACAGTGTCGTGCGGCTGGGTGAGATCACCAACACCTATGATGTCGACGGAGACATCACCGAGCGCAGAACCGTCACCGTTGACCGCGCCGCTGTTGAGGACGCACTCACCGCTTTCGTGGGATCCGTCGAGCAGATCCCGCCGATGTATGCGGCTATCAAGGTCCGGGGACGCAAGCTCTATGAACTTGCACGTCAGGGAGAAGAGATCCAGCGCGAGCCTCGCGCGATCACGATCCACGCCATCGACATTCTTGATTGGCGGTCACCGGATCTGACACTCGATGTTGCGTGTTCATCTGGAACCTACATCCGGAGCCTGGCTCACGATCTCGGGCAGCAACTCGGTTGCGGTGCACATATCCGAGAGCTGCGGCGCGTGATCAGCGAGCCCTTCACAATCGCACAGGCACGATCGCTGGCAGAGCTCGAGGAGCTGTACGGAGAGGGCGACCTGGCAGAGGCGCTGCTGCCGCCCCAAGCAGCGCTCAGTATGATGACGCCGGCCATCATGACGCCCGAGCAGGAGCAAGCGCTTCGCTATGGGCAACAGATTGACCTACAGGCTAGTGCCAGCGGCGGCGCGGAATCCATCCAGGCCCACGACAGGCAGGGCAACCTGATCGCAGTGCTGGTCAGAGTGTCGGACACGCAGTACCGCCCGACCCTGGTCCTGCCGCCCGCCGACGGATAGCACCACCGGCAACCACCGCGAAATGGAATCAAGCATGATAGCTACTCACACCAAGAAAACGGTCGATTTCCGCTATGCTGGGACGACGCTGCAGTTCGCCGTGGCCCAAAGCCTCTTTAGCAGTCATCAGATCGACATTGGCACACAGCATCTGCTCAAGAGCCTCGTCTATATCGACCTGAGCCACGCTCGAAAGATCCTGGATCTTGGCTGCGGATACGGCCCCCTGGGACTCGCGCTGGCCCAACTCGCCCCCGAGAGTGAGATACATCTCGTGGACCGCGATGCCCTGGCCGCGGCATTTGCCCGACACAATGGTGCCCTCAACAACATCCCGAACGTCACAGCCTACGGCAGCCTGGGCTACGACGACGTGATGGAGCGGGGCTTTGACGTGGTCGTCTCCAACATCCCCGGCAAGGCGGGAGAATCCGTGATTCGCGACCTCCTCCTCAGGGCCGAGCACGTTGTCTCACCGAACGGGCTGGTCGCGGTGGTGGTAGTCT
>CBFCZM010000060.1:0-10447 GCA_965602565.1 uncultured Anaerolineae bacterium | reverse complement strand
CGAGGAGCACGACTGGAGCAAGACCTGGTATAAGCCGGTGGAGAGTTACGAGGAGGCCAAGCTGGCCGTGCGCTTCACACTCTCGCAGGGTGTATCGGTCGCCGTTAGCCCGGGCCATATGGAGTTGCTCCGCTGGGCCTGTGATGCGGCGGGCGAATTCCAGACGTTGACCGACGCGGAAGAGGCCAAACTGCGGGCCTGGAGCGCGGATCTGAACACTATCTTCCCGCAAGGGTAGCGCGGGGGTGAGCGGTACGAAATCAGCAGTAAGCAAGGGCGACGTGCGCCACAGCACACCGCCCTTGCGGCTTTTTGGTGGCCCCGGCCTTGATACCCGATTCGACGTCACCCACGATCCGTTTGCCAGCCTGAAACTCCAGGGCATAATGCCCTCCAGTGGCATAGCGCGGTTGCGGTCGCCAATCCGCAACCTGCAACCTGCAACCCGCACCTGATTGGAGACCCTTGTGGATGAACTGACCAGCATCGAACGCATCACCAACATCCTGAAGCGCCAGCCTGTCGATCGCATCGGCCTCTTCGAGCATTTTTGGTCCGACACGCAGCGCGTGTGGACCGAGCAGGGGCACATTCAGCCTGACGAGAATCTGGCGGATCACTTCGGCTTCGACATGGAGCTCTGCTGGCCCTTCAACGTGACCGCCGACCTGGACTACGAGCCCGAGGTGCTGGCCGAGACCGAGGAGACGATCACCAAGCGAGACGGCAACTACGCGACCTTGAAGACCCACAAGCTCCACGATGCTACCCCCGAGCACATTGATTTCCTGGTCAAGGACCGGGGGCCCTGGGAGGAGTTCGTCAGGCCCCAGCTCCTGCCGGAGCGCCGCCGAATCAACTTCACCGCGTACCGTGAGGCCAAGGAGCGAGCGCGCAAAGCCGGGCGGTTCTTTGCCTGGTCGGGGGTCAACGTCTTCGAGATACTCAAGGACGTCGCCGGTCACGAGTACATGCTGATGGGTATGGCACTCGATCCCGATTGGGTCCTGGATATGGCGATGACCTACGCGCAGCTGACGGTGGATCTGCAGGAGATTCTCTTTGCCGAGGAGGGCTGGCCCGACGGCATCTGGTACTACGAGGACATGGGCTACAAGCAGCATCCGTTTATGTCGCCCAAGATGTATATGTCGCTGATCCAGCCGGCGCACGCGCTGAGCGTGGGCTTTGCCAAAGCGCACGGCAAACCGGTCATCATGCACTCCTGCGGCTACATTGAGCCGCTGCTCCCCGGTATGATCGATGCCGGTATCGACTGTCTGCAGGTGATCGAGGTCAAGGCCGGCATGGACCTGCTGAAGCTCTACCGGGAGTTCGGCAAGGTAATCTCCTTTATGGGCGGCATTGATGTGCGTAAGCTCTACACCAACGACCCCGCGGAGATTGACGCCGAGCTGGAAGCCAAGATCCCGACGGTGATGAAGAACTTCGGCTACGTTCTACACAGCGACCATTCGATCCCCAACACCGTGAATTACGAGACCTTCCAGTACTACATCGAGAAGGGCCTGTCGGTGGGGACGTATAGGTAGCTGGTCGGCACTGCATCCCTGGCTCAGGAGAAGGTCGACGGGCACTCCGGAGCGGCGGGTTGCTATGCGGCTCAAGCGTGGCAGGGGGAGTTCGGCTCGTGCTGGATCACGCCCGACGTCTGCTCGGGGCGCCCAGCACATTTCCCGAGGGACAGATACACAGCCAGTTGGCCTAGCGCGTTGACAATGCTCTGACTTATGCTAATGTGAGACGCAGACTGCTTGAGCAATCACACTGTAGCGCCGAATGGTCATGCGTACGCGCGTGCGCGCACGGACGCAGCAGCGGGGGACCCATACTCAGAGGGGCGAATCGCTACCAACCGAAGGTTGGCCAACTCTTCGAGTTGGCGCGCGCAGGGTCAGCTTCTTCGGCCCGAGCCCGACAGCTAACCTCGTAGGCGTGGAAGAAGGACACCTGACCGTGTGTGGGTGTCCTTCTTCCATTTGGCCTGTTCGCAACAGGTGTGCCTGGCGGGCACAGGAGGACCTGTGGCTGAGACTGAGATCACAACCAAGGTTGGGGTGGTGGACAAGGTACGGCACAAGCTGGCACAATGGCGCCGCCAACGGCGCAGCCGCAGGCGCCTGAGCTGGTCGAGTATTCGCTACAGGTTGGGTGAGTCCGGGTGGGCCAGCGCGTCCTGGTCGGAGCGACTGCGTGCGGACCGCCACGGCGCGCGACGCCGCAGCGAGCAGCGCCGGCGACTGACGCAGGGCAGATCCCGGACGGAGCGCAACATCCTGTTTCTCTATCTAGAGATCTTCTGGGCCGGTGTTTTCATGGCGGCCCTGGCCTTCAATGCGACCTATGCGCTGCGTCTGGGAGCAAGTAACACGCTGATGGGGTGGCTTTCCTCCATTCCCGCTCTCTTTGCCATGGTCGTGCTGATGCCCTCCGCGCGCTTTCGGGAGAGCCGGTCGGATCGTGGCCCGTGGATGCGTTGGAGCTTGGCCATTGGTCGTGGGGCCTTCCTGGGTGCTGCGCTGGTGCCCTGGATCTCTAGGCAGTACGCAGCGGAAGCGGTGATCGCGGTGCTGGTCCTGCGTTCGATTCCGATGCATTTCTTCAGTGCGGGCTTCAGCCCCATGTTGGCGGACGTCATCCCCATCCGGGATCGGGCTGCGGTGATGGCAAATCGCAGCATCATCATGAGTGCTACCATCGCGATCTGCACGTTCCTGTTTGGTAAGTGGATGGATGCGGCGGCCAATATCCCTTGGGCGACCTTCCCGACTAACTACCAGATCGTCTATATTGTCGGGACCGTTGCGGGTCTGCTAAGCACGTACTTCATCAGCCGGATGCAGCTCCCCAAGACTGCAGTGGTCCGGCGGGAGCGTACGGTGGCTGTTGCAGAGAAGGCTGAACCGCTGGCACCTGCGACTGATGCGGCCGGTACGGCTCCGGCGCCGCTGAAGCGCAGGCTACGTGCATGGCAGTGGGCGCGGACGTCGGTGGCCCGGGTGGCATCCGCCGTTGCCGCAATCTGGACAGCGCTGCTGGCCAAGCTGCAAAGCGCCAGGCGCTCGGCGCAGACGATGGCTAAGGAGAACCAGGGCTTTGTGCGAATCGTGATCAACAGCTTCGTCTTCAACGGCGGTGCCTGGCTGGTCGGGCCGCTGTACGTGATCCTCTTCGTGAATCAGTTGGACGCATCTGACAGTTGGATTGGCCTGAACACTACGCTGGCGCATATCGGCGTGATCGGCGGCAACTTGATCTGGCGCCGGCTGGTGGATCGCTGGGGCGTGGATCGTGCGTTGCGGTCTTCCGTCCCGCTGGCCGCCAGCTATGCGCTCCTCGTGGCGCTGTTCCCTGACCTGACGTTGATCCTGGTGTGGGGGGTGCTGATCAATCTGATCAATCCCGGTGTCAACCTCAGCCGCACCAGCACGCTCTATGAGATCTGCCCGCCTGAGCGACGGGCCAGTTATCTGGCGATCTATGCCACGATCGCCAATGTGGGGGCATTCTTGGCACCTTTGGCCGGCGTTGCCCTGTCCAATGTGATGGATATCCGGTGGGTCCTGCTCATCGGGGGGGCGGTCCGTCTTGCCGGTGCCGGACTGTTCCAGATCTACAGAGTTCACCCGGCAGAGGCCGCTGCCGGCTAGATGGGCGAGTCTTTGCACTGGTTGTCTCGGAATCGCGCCGGTCGGCCATCTCTGCCAGATGCCTCACGTATAGAGTATCGAGGATTCCGCGGCGGTGGAGGCATCCGCCGCTGCCTGAGCTAAGCACGTCAGGCTTAGCGTTCCATCCTACCCAACTTCGAGGAGTTACTGTAGTGGAGAGCCGTAACAAAGCCTATCGCGTTAGAGCCATCACATGCGATTATCGTTCCGATGATGATGCGGTTTATGAAGCCCTGAAGCGGGCGACCGCGCCGTTGACGCGCGCTTGGGAGAAGCTGGAGAACGCCAGGCGCATCGCGGTCAAGTTCAACCAGGACTGGCCGATTGACGAGGTTGTTCAGTATGAGGGGCAGCGCCAGCAGTTGGTGTGTGACAGCGTGGCCCGCGCCACGTTGCGGCTGCTGCGAGAGCGGACCGACGCCGAGATCCTCTGTGTGGATACCAGCTATCACGTGATGTATGGCGTCCGGAAAACTATCGAGGAGACGACACCCCTGTCGCACGTTCTGCAGGAGTTCGATGTGCCGCTCGCAGATGGGACCAAGCCGCCCTACGTGAAGGTCGGCGTGCCCGGTGGCGGCCAGATGTTCGAGCAGTACACTATGATGAAGGGCGTGATCGACGCCGATGCGGTGGTGTCCGTAGCCAAGATGAAGAACCATAGCTATATGGGCATTACGGCCTGCCTCAAGAACCTGTTTGGCTTGATGCCCGGAGGGCCGAACGGTCGCTCGCGCCACTACTACCACCATCTGGTGCGGATGCCCTATATGCTCGCCGATATCGGCAGGATCTTCAATCCGGCGCTCAACATCGTCGACGCCCTGGTGGGGCAGGCCGGGGGCGAGTGGGGCCACGGCAAAGGCCGGGGGCGCGTTGTCAATGGCCTGGTCGCCGGCGATCAGGTGATCGCCACCGATGCTGCTGTCATTCACCTGATGGGACACGATCCCCAGGCTGATTTGTTGACGCCGCCCTTCCACCGGGACCGCAACGCAATTCTAGCGGCGGCTCAGGGCGGTTTTGGCGCGGCCGACCTGGGCCAGATTGACCTTGTCTCTGAGTTCGGCGTGCAGCCAGAGGGGACGTTCTATGCCAAGGCATGGGACTCGCGCGAGACGATCGTCACCTGGCGTCGTACGATGTGCGAGCAGGGCCTCTACTACCGCGATCATATGCGCGACTTCGTCGACACCTACGCCGGGGAGTACATCTTGCTTCAGGATGGAGAGGTCAAGTGGCACGCCGAGGATGGCATGATCAGGATCAGCCGCCGCAAGCTGGCCGGCAAACATCGCAGCCACGCGATGTTCTTCAAGTACGTCGATCCCGAGGAGCGGGAACAGGAACACTTCGAGGTCTACGAGCGGGCATTGGCGCACATCGAGGCCCTGGGATCAGGTGTAGAGCTTCAGGAATAGCAGTTGTCCATCGCAAAGGAGCTGGGCGGAGATGACAGACAAGACAAGTGATTACCGGGTTCGAGCGGTTCATTGTGACCATCGCTCGGAGGATGATGCCGTCTACGAGGCGCTGAAGCGCGCGACGGCTCCGCTGGACAAGGCTTGGTCCCGACTCAAGCCTGCGAGATCCATCGCGATTAAGTTCAATCAGGACTTCGATCCGAAGCGCGTGCCGCAGTTTGAGGGGCAGCGGGAGCAGCTGGTGAGCGACAAGGTCGCGCGCGCGGTGCTGCGACTGCTGCGGGAAAAGACCGATGCCGAGCTGTTCTGCGTGGATACGACGGTGTTCAAGCGCGACACCGAGCCTGGCGTCCGATTCTCTACCCAGCTTGCCCCGGTGCTCGATGAATTCGGTGTGGCCTACGTCAACGCCGATCGTCCGCCTCACGGTGTCTATGAGGTGCCCGGTGGCGGTCAGATGTTCCGCCGGTACGTCCTCAACCAACAGACGATGGAGGCCGATGCGCTGGTGGACGTGCAGAAGCTCAAGAACCATGCCTTCATGGGTGTCACGCTTACCCTGAAGAACCTTTTCGGTCTGATGACGCAACTGCCGCACAACAAGCCGCGTCACTATTACCATCACCTGGTGCGCATGCCGTATATGCTGGCCGATCTGGGACAGCTCTTTGACCCGGCGCTCAACATCATCGACGGCTTGGTCGGCCAGGCCGGTATGGAGTGGGGACATGGCAGGGGGTTTGGCCGGGTCACGGACACCTTGATAGCGGGTGACCATGCTGTTGCGACCGATACCTGCGGAACGCACTTGATGGGGCTCGATCCGATGACCGACTGGCTGGCCGAGCCTTTTCACCGTGATCGCAACCCGCTCCTGGTCGCGACAGAGGGTGGCTACGGTACGGTCGATCTGAACGCGATCGACTATCAGTCTGAGGTCGAGCCGCAGCCTGAGGGCACCTTCTTCGCCGTCATGACCGACTCGCTGGAGACCGTGATCAGCTGGCGACGCACGATGTGCGAGCAGGCGCTCTACTATCGCGATCACGCGCGAGAGTTCGCCGAGAAGTACGCGGGCGAGTACATCTTGCTCCAGGACTACGAGGTCAAGTGGCACGATTCTGAGGGGCACATCCGGGTCAGTCGACGGCGCCTTGCGGGAGAGAATCGCGATCATGCGATGTTCTACAAGTACGTGGATCCTGAAGAGGCCGAGGGCGAGCATTACGAGGTCTATGAGTCCGCATTGGCGCACCTGCGTACGCTGGATCGCGTCTGCAAGATCGAGCGCCCGCCGGCACATATGGCCGAGTGGAAAGACCTACGCTAGGAATGCATCACTACCACCCGACAGAGGCTGAGGACGAGCACTTCGAGGTCTACGAGCAGACGCTGGAACGGATGGGAGAACTGGGTTACTGAGCAGAAATGGAGATGTTGCAGGTTGCAGGTTCGAAGTTGGGGATGGGCGACTGCCATTGGTGGGCCGCAATCTTCGATCTGCAACCTGTAACGTGCAACCTGAGACCTGCAACTATCTTTGTCGAGGAGGCAGCGTATGACCGACAAACCGTGGCGCGGTAGCTTTGCGATTCCGATGACCCCGTACGATGAGAATGACCGCATCGACGAGGAAGTGCTGGCAGCTGAGCTGGAGTTCTGTATCGAGAGCGGCGTCGGCGGCATTGCTGCGCCGTTGATGGTCAGCGAGTTCCGCTCGCTATCAGAGGCCGAGCGCAAGCTGATGGTGCGCGTGGCCGTGGAGGTGAGCGCCGGGCGCACGCCGGTTGTCGCAAATGTAGCTGCGGTCAACACACCTCTGGCTGTGGAGTACGCGACCTATGCTCAGAAGATCGGTGCCGATGCCGTCATCGCGATGCCGCCCTACGTCTACAAGGTTGACTTCAGGAGGCTCTACGCCTACTACAAAGCGATCTCCGATGTGGTCGATGTGCCTGTATGGATCCAGAACGCCAGTGTAGCCGCGCTTTCACCGGATCAGCTTGTGCAGCTCTGTGAGGAGATCGAGAACGTCAGTTGGGTCAAGGAAGAGGTCCCGCCGAGCCGCAAGAACATCACGGCCCTGTTAGCCAAGAAGAGCCCAGCCGTAAAGGGTGTGATGGGCGGCGGTGGTGGGCGCCCAATGCTTGTGGAGCACGCTCGTGGTGCTGCCGGCAACGTCCACGCTTGCCAGTTCTGCGATGTAGTGCAGCATGTGTGGGAGCTCTTGGATGCCGGCAACATCGACGCTGCCGGTGAGCTCTTCGAGCACCTGCTGCCCTCTCTCATGTTGGAGGCGATGATGGGCATGGCCTACGCCAAGGAGATCATGGTCCGCCGGGGAATCCTCAAGAACCACAACGTGCGTAGCAGAAGCCACCCGCTGGATGACTACGACATGGCCGAGATAGACCGCAGTTGGGAGCGGATCGAGCCGTACCTGCTCTGGCACAGGTAGGAAATCGCAAATCACAAATGGGAAACGGCAAATCGCAGATCTCAGAGCTGTCTGACCTCCTGTCGGTTTGTGATTCGCTGATCTGAGATTCGCTGATTCAGTCTACAGAGGGAGTACTCTATGACGAAGAATGACGACACCATGCTGGGCAATATGGAGAACGCTGTCCACACACTTTCAAGCCCGTCGGAACTGAGAATCACAGACATGCGGACTGCGACGGTCTGCTCCAACTACGACTATCCGATCATCAAGATCGACACTAACCAGGGTGTCTACGGTATCGGCGAGGTAAGGGATGCCGGGCACCGTGAGAACGCGCTGCAGTTCAAGAGCATGCTGCTGGGAAAGAACCCGTGCAACATCGACATGATCTTCCACACCATCAAGCGGTTCGGTCACACTGCCCGTGAGGGCGGCGGCGTCTCCGGCATCGAGATCGCACTGATGGACCTGATCGGCAAGGTTTATGGCATTCCGTGCTACCAGCTTCTGGGTGGCAAGTACCGCGATAGGATCCGCATCTACGCCGATACGCCCGAGCCCGAGGAGCCCACGCCGGAGGCGTACGCGCAGCGCGTGTTGAGCCGCACGGAGATGGGTCTGACGTTCATCAAGTTTGACGCGCGTCTACAGGCCCTGGCGGAGATTGAGGGGGGCATGGTCGGCACGCCCACCAAGTACGAGTATCGGATCGGGCCGCGCACCCGCGCTGCCGGAACCGGTCAGGTCGTCAAGATGACGGAGAAGGGCTATGAGAAGCTGGCCGAGATCGTAGCTATGGTGCGCGGGACGGTCGGCTGGGATGTCTCCCTGTGTATCGATCACTACGGCCATGGGTTCTTGACCGCAAAAGAGGTCATCAAGCTGGCCAGCTACCTGGAGCCCTATGCGCTGGCGTGGATGGAGGATCCGATGCCCTCGCTCGATATGTGGGGCCACAAGCGCGTCACCGATGCTGTGAACGTCCCGATCGCGGGCGGCGAGGATCTCTATCTGTGGGACGAATTCCGCCCCTTTGTTGAGAACCGCGCTGTGGACATCATCCACCCCGACCTGCTGACCTCCGGCGGTATGGGCGAGACCAAGCGGATCGCTGACTATGCCGAGCGCTACGGCATCCCCACGGCGCTGCACTTCGCCGGGTCCCCCATCGCCTTCATGGCCAACCTCCATACTGCGGCATCGCTCTCAAGCTTCGTCGCGCTGGAGCATCACGGCCTGGACTTGCCGTTCTGGAACGACCTGGTCACCGGTATGGAGCAGCCCTATCTGGTGGATGGCTACGTGGCGGTGCCGGACAAGCCCGGCCTGGGTGTGGATCTGAACCTTGAGGGCATCAGGGCGAACCTGCGCCCGCCAAGCGGTCTTTTCGAGCCGACGGATGAGTGGAACACGCCGAAGCTCGGCTTCTGGCAGCCCGACCGCCGGTGGGACAAGTAGCTCGTGAGGCGAGCTGAGGACGCGGATGAGGTGTTGCGGATGCAGGTTGGAACGGTCCAACCTGCAACTTGCAGCTGACAACCTACAAACAGTGTTACGACGACTGCTACGACCTATCCTATTCGGAGGTGACGATGCGCTTTACATTCCTTGGGACCGGTGCTGCTGAAGCTATTCCTGATCCCTATTGCCGGTGTCGCGTGTGCAAGACTGCGCGCCGCCAGCGCGGCCCGCATATCAGGGCTCGTTCCACGGCGTTGGTGAACGATGATCTGTTGATCGACATCGGCCCGGACATCCTCACCTCAGCCAACCAGGCGGGCTGCTACCTGGGCGGGCTGAAGGCGCTCTTGGTGACGCATTGCCACAGTGATCACTGGCTGCCCTACAATCTGTACTGGCGCAAGCCGGGATTCACGCCGACCCCGACAGAACCTTTGACGCTGTACGCCCCGTCCGATGTTCTCGTCGGCATCACCGACGAGATGGCTGAGTCCGCCAACTTCACGTGGAAGGCTGTGATGGCTGGCGACACGTGGGAGGTGGGTTCCTACAAGATCACGGCGATCCCGGCTACCCATGGCGGCGGCAGGCTTGAGGGTCTGCTCTACGTGATCGAGGAAGACGGGCAGCGCTGCTTCTATGCCACGGACACGGCCCCGATGCGTGAGTCGGCCTGGGAGATACTCCGCCTGCTCGGGCCGATGGATCTGATCGCGCTGGATGCGACGACCGGCGACCAGCCGGGGGGCGATGGCCACCATGGCCTCGAGGATTTCCTCGAAACGCAGACTCGCCTGGTAAGTGAGGGCGTCATGGTGCAGGGGCAGACCCAGCTATACGCGCACCACTTTTCCCACAACGGCCATATGACGTACGATGAGTTGGCGGAAGCCTACGGTCGGCACGATGTAGGCGTGGCGTACGATGGTCTAGTAGTGGATCTCTAGAGGGTGCAAGGGATAGGGAACAAGGACTACGGCACGCCGCTGAGTCATGTGTGGTGGCAGTGATCTGTCCCCTATCCCCTACACCTCTTTCCTTCCCTTTACAACATGGCTAACCTGAATACCGATCTGACACTCACGCTTGACCAGGCTGAGGCGGTGCTCTCTGCATGGCTGGGCTCAGCTGTCCGTTGCGCCGGGATCGAGCGGTTGCATGGCGGCATGCTCAACTCCGTGCTACGACTGCGCTTCGATCGTGATCCCTACACGGCGGTGATCAAATTCAACAACGAGGGCGAGGGATTCGCACAGGAGGCGCTCGCCTTGCGCCATCTTCGCGAGCGCGGATTCCCGTGCCCGGCTGTCTATGGGGTGAGTGACGGAACCGGTCCGATCCCCCACATGTACCTGCTCCTGGAGACGATTCCCGGCGTGACCATGCTGCAGGCGCAGCTTGATGATGCGAGTCGTCGTCGTGTTGAG
>CBFCZM010000059.1:0-10457 GCA_965602565.1 uncultured Anaerolineae bacterium | reverse complement strand
TTCCCTCGCCACGATCGAGGAAGCGCAGTCCCGCCCCCCCCTGGTAGTAGCTCTTGTCATAGAGATGCCGATCCAGCGTGTAGGCCAAGGAAGCAGTGAAGGCCGACAGGCTCAGCGTCAGGACGAGCAGGATTAGTGGCGTGCTGTAGGAGCTGGGCGTGCGGGCCAGATGCCGTGCAGCCATCAGGAAACCCACCGACTTCGTCTTGCCGGCAATCCACGCCACCGCCGACATCAACAACGGCATCAGCCGTAGGAAGACCAGCGTGAGCGCAAAGATCCCCAACGCCGGCACCAGGAACAACAAGGGGTTCTCAAAAGGCGAATTCCCGAAACCGTTGTCAAAGGTAACAACACTGCCCTGATTCCGGAGCAAGTAGCCGCCATAGACCGCTGGGATAAGCAGCAGAACGTCCAGCCACGCGCGCTGCCACCAGGGCTTTTTTAGCATCCGCGCACGCTCGCGCTTGTACGAAACCACCGTGTGTCTGGCAGCGCCAAAGGTCGGCAGAATCTGAGCGATCATGCCCACAGCCACTGCTACCACGCCAAAGCGCAGGGTGTTCATCGTGACCGTGACCCGAAGCGAGTCCAGCCCTGCCGAGAAGTCCAGGAAAGTACGTGCCTGGCCTATCAGACCGGCAATGCCCATCCCGACAGGAGAACTGATTGACAGAGCGACGAGACCGAGCAGCAGGCTCTCCAAGGCAGCCATACCCAGCATCTGCGCAGACATCGCGCCACGGCTGCGTAGCACGGAGACCTCATTCCGGCGACGCTCCGTGGAGAGCCCTGCGGTCAACGTGATAAACGCCAGCAGCAACCCCAGAATCGGGACGCTGAATGCGTAGAGTTGAATCGTCAGCAGATTGGACGAGATGCGGTAGTCTATCAGTGCATCAACCGGAGATCTGCCGAGGGTCGTGTTGGGTAGCAGACTGTCCGCCCGCTGCTCCGCACTGAGCGTGCGCCGGATCAACGGAGCAGCGTCTGTGTGCGTGATGTCTTGACCATCCATCACCAAGTACCACACGGCGGTGTAGACTTCCTTGTCCATGATCGCCCCGATGTAGTTGATGAAGCTCTCCTCAGGGACCAACATGCGCTCGGAGAATGCGCTTGGACGGAAGAACCAGAACGGCTCTAACTCATCGTTGGGCTTCCAGACACCTGTCAGGCGAACCGAAACCTGCAAATCCGAGATGAAGCCTTCCTCACTGCGGAATCTGAGGTATGCGACATACGTCTCGCCGATCTGCGCACCGATCTCAGTCGCCAACTTTTCGTGAATCATAACCTCAAGGGGATCACCACTCTCAGGCGCTACGACCCCAGGGAAGAATCCCTCGGTGATCTCCACATGGTTCTGCACATCACTGATGAAGGCAACGCCGGACCAGACCAGCGGTGAGGAGGTATTCTCGAATGCAGAGGATTCATCCGCAAAGAGGCCAAAAGGGTCGGTGGTAGCATAGCGCACCACCATCTGCTCAGGGACCCCGATGGACTTGCCGGCTTCGTTGGTGAGATATTCATCCACGGGCACAAGCTCATCCCAGTCCAACGACCCATAGATGCTGCCATCGTAGCGGAATAGGAATGTGAAGGGCGGCAGCACACCCTCTGGCGCGTCCTCATCGGCAAGATTGGCTATGAAGATCCGATGATACACCGCATCGGCGTAGATCGGAATGCTCATTATCAGACCAATGGCCACCACCAGCCCCAGTACGGTCGCGAAGACCAACCAGGGCTGGGAGCTTACCCGTTTGGCTACAACTACGACAACTGCGCGAAAGCGATTGAGAAAGCCCATAGATGAGTTTGCCGAACGCTGCGTTACGGAGCGATGATGACTTGGCCTTCCTCCAGCCCTTCCAGGATCTCGATGCGATCATCTGAGCGGATACCCACCCGGACGTCAATCCGCCGCTGGGCTGATCCGTCTTGGATAACCACGAAGGAGCGGCCCTCAAACGTGCGCACAGCCTGGGGTGGCAGCCACAGCGTACCCTCAGATCGCTCGAGCTCGGACGTGATGCGCAGACGATCGCCCATGACCCAGCCGGCCTCGACGGGATCGATGCCTTCCAGGGTAATGCGCGTGGACTGATCTTCGTCATCAACACTCTCAGACAGCCCGCCACCGCTGTAGGGATAGGGCAAGCGGCGGATCACGCCCGCGAATTCCTCACCCGGACGATTGATGAATTCGGCGACGACGGACACGCCCTCAGCCAGTTCGCTCATCTCAGTGTCCTGCAAATCCGCGCTCACCTCCAACTCGGTGGGATCGGCCAACACCATCATCGCGCTGTAGCCCTGTACCTGCTTGCCTTCCATGATGCTGGATTGCAGGACGACGCCGGTGAAGGGAGCCACAATGCGCGCATCGCCGAGCTGATCCGTCAGCCGGTCCAAGGCCAGGACCGTCCGAGTGACATCGAGACCGGTCTGGACCTCGGCCATGTTCAGCATCGCCAGGTCAAGGCTCATCTGGGACAATTCGAGCTCATAGACATTCCGCTGCTGGGCTTTCTGAGCGTCTGCGTACTGGGCCTCAGCTATCTCGACAGACCAACGGGCATCGCGCACAGCATTGGCATAGCCGTCGCGGACCTCTTCCTTCTCCCAATCTCGATCCAGCGACTTGTTGTATTCGTCCCGAGCTTCATCCAGCCTGAGCCGCATGCGTTCCAGGCTGATACGCGCACTGACGATGGACGACTCGCTGGTGCTGGCCTCAAGCTTAGCCAGATTGAGCTCCGCAGCGCGGACGCTGTTCCCAGCCTCCGTTATACGCCGCTCGTGGTCCATCTGGACAGACTGCAGTTCAGCTTCCTTCTGCGTGATCTGGTTCTTGAGGTCGGTGACCTCCAGTTCAGCCAAGAGATCGCCCTCCTGCACGTCGTCATTGCGGCGGATATACACCTCGTCCACATAGCCGCTGGTCTTGAAGAACAGCTCCTCTTCGAGGACAGGGGCAACACGTCCCGAGAACTGCAACAAGCGGATCACATCACCACGCTGAACCACATAGGTCGGGTTGCTAGGAACAACTGATGTGGGAATAGGGGTCGGCGTGGCGTCAGCGCCGTCGCCGCCAGAGCCCGATGCACACGCACCAAGCCCTAACACTATGCCAATCAGAACCAAGAGTGAGATTAGGGTTGCCGATCTTCGTCGAATCATCAGACTGAATCCTCCTCCAGAATTGGGTCCGTCCCCAAATACAGATTATACCACGAAGTGATGCAGGTCGTAGTGAACGTGTGCGCTCCAAGAGCGTGCGAATGGGATGGTCGCCAGGGCCACTAGGCTCCCGACCGGCACATCGCTCATCCCGGAGCGCACCTCAATCCATGAGATGAATCGATCAAGTCCGTGCCTGCATAGCCAGCCGTCGTTCCTGGCGAGCCGCGATATAGCGAGGCTCCATCTCGCTCTGGACCTCGTTCAGCTGCTGGTACAACCCTTCCTGAGCCATCAGCTCCTCGTGCGTACCCACCTGCGTGATGTGGCTACCCTCAAGCACAACGATCTGGTCCGCACTTCTGATTGTGGACAAGCGATGTGCAATGATGATCGTCGTGCGGCCCACCACCAGACGCTCCAGCGCCTGCTGGATCAACATCTCTGTCTTTGTGTCCACCGATGAAGTTGCCTCGTCCAGGATCAGGATCGGCGCATCCTTCAGCACAGCACGGGCAATGGCCAGACGCTGCTTCTGGCCACCCGAGAGCTTCACGCCGCGCTCACCGATAATCGTGTCGTAACCGTCGGAGAGATCTCGGATATACTCGTGGGCATTGGCGATCTTGGCGGCTTCGATCACCTCCTCATCGGTCGCATCCGGATTTCCGAACAGGATATTCTCACGTGCCGTGCCATGGAAGAGGAAGACATCCTGCAGGACGATGCTGATCTGCCGGCGCAGGCTATTCAGCGTCAGGTCACGGATGTCGTGCCCATCAAGGGTGATCGATCCTGTTTGAACATCGTAGAACCGCGGGATCAAGCTGATCAGCGTGCTCTTGCCAACGCCGGTGGGCCCCACCAGAGCAATAACATTGCCCGCGGGAACATGGAGATCTATGTCCTCCAGGACAGGCTGGTCCTCAAGATAGTGGAAACCCACATCGGTCAGGGTGAGCTCCCCCTCAGCGCGCGCAGACAGGGTGATGGCATCCGGCTTTTCCACCACCTCAGGTTCCTCGTCAAGCAGTTCCGAGACACGATCGGCGCCGGCCATAGCGTGCTGAACGTTCTCCCAGACGCCACTCAGCATGCGCACAGGCTGGTAGAAGGCGCTGAGATAGAGGAAAAACGCGATCAGGTCCTCCAACGGCAACATCTGCCTCAGAACCAACCGTCCACCGAAGTAGATGAGCGCAATCGTGCCCAGCGATGAGGAGAACCCCACGAAGGGACGGAATGTCGCCATCAGCCGCAGCGCTTTGAGCATGGAATCGCGGTACCTTATGATGTGATTGCCGATGCGCCCCGCCTCGAGCTCCTCCCGGGTGAAGGTCTTGATCTCGCGTATGCCGGAGAGGTTCTCATTGAGCGTGGCGTTGAGATCACCCAGCTCCTTCTGGCGCTCGCGGAAGGCCGGGCGCACATAGCTCGTGAAACCGCGTGCCGCAAAGACGATCATCGGAATCGGCACCAGACTCAGCAGCGTCAACTGCGGACTCATACCAACCAAGATCACAGCAACGCCGATAAACATCATCACATTGACAACGGTGTCAGGAATCGCGTGAGCAATCAGCGTCTCAAACATATCCGAGTCGTTCACCATGCGGGACATCAAATCGCCGGTCTTCCGATCCTCGTAGAAACGCAGTGAGAGGCGCTGAAGGTGGCGGTACATATCTTTGCGTGAATCGGCTACCACGCCCCATCCGGCAACGTGAGCCATATAGCTCCGCAGGAACTGGAGCACAGCCCGCGCGATGTAGAGCGCCAAGGCCAGAAGCGCGAGCCGGCCCACCACGTCCAGAGAGGCCTCGAGACTCTGCGGGTCCTGAATGAGCGCCACCATATTCTTGATGATCTGAGGCTCATAGAGCTGTACTGCAGTCAACAGGAACATGGCGGCAACTGTGACAACAAGTGACTTCCTGTAGTTCTTGGCATATCCAAAAAGGAACCCTAATGTCTTCATAGGCAACCTTCGCTATTCTGGCCCACGGGCCTTGGTAGTTAACTCTATCTCACGCCGCTGGAAAGAAGTATCGGGTGAAGCTATGCCGCCACTGCATCCACAAACTGACGTTCGTAGAGCTCGCGGTACAGCTCGCCACGGGCCAGCAGCACCTCGTGGGATCCCTGCTCAACGATGCAGCCATCATCGATCACACAGATGATATCGGCACCACGGACAGTACTCAAACGATGGGCAATCACCACGGCGGTCCGTCCTGCCAGGAGCTTATTCAGCGCATCCTGAATCAGGGCCTCGGTCACGGTATCCACACTGGATGTGGCCTCATCCAGGATAAGGATACGCGGATCCGCCAAAACCGCCCGCGCGATGCACAGCAGCTGGCGCTGGCCCACGGAGAAGTTCACGCCACCTTCCTGAATCTGAGTCTGGTACGCTTCAGGCGTACGCATGATGAACTCGTGCGCGTTGGTCAACCGAGCGGCTGCCTCAACAGCCTCGTCCAATACATCAGGATCGCCGAAACGGATGTTGTCCGCAATCGTGCCGGAGAAGAGGAATGGATCCTGAGGCACGATGCCCATTTGCTGACGCAGCGATCCCTGCATCACATCGCGAACGTCAATGCCGTCTATCAAGACAGCTCCTTCGGTGACGTCGTAGAAGCGCGCAATAAGATTGGAGATCGAGGTCTTGCCGGCTCCAGTCGGCCCCACCAACGCAACCGTCTGCCCTGGCGCGATCTCCAGAGTCACGTCCCGCAGCACGAGCTCACCACCCCGGTAGGCAAAGGACACATCCTGAAGATCGACACGCCCCTCAATCGAGGGCATCGTTGTTGCACCGGGACGGTCCGGGACGCCGGGCTCGGTGTCCAACAACTGCAGCACGCGTTCCCCGCCGGCCATTGCCGACTGCATCGTCGTATAGAGCTGGCTGAGCTCCTGAATAGGTTGGAAGAAACGGGTGACGTACGAGAGGAAGGCGATGATCACGCCCAGCGTCAGCGCCTCGCCTGCCGCCTGCCGTCCACCAAACCACAACACGACCGCGGTCGCCAACATACTGAGGAACCGCACCACAGGCATAAAGGCGTAGGAAAGCGAAGTAGCGCGGATGTGCGCATCTCGGTTCGCTCGGTTGACGTCATCGAAACGCTCCTGTGTGGTGTCCTCCTGCGCGAAAGCCTGGATCACCCGCATGCCAACCAGATCCTCTGCCAGGTCGCCGACGACCTCTGCAACTGTCGCACGCATCCGGCGGTACGCCTTCTTCGCGTGGCGCGCGTAGACGGATGTCGCCAGCACCATCAAGGGGATCACGCTGAAACTGAGCAACGCCAGACGGGGGCTCATAGAGACCATCACCACCACGATACCGACCAGCGTCAGGAGATCGCCGATGATGCTGATCAATCCCTGCGAGAGAAGGTCGTTGATCACACCGACATCGCTGAAGACACGCGACAGCGTGACACCGATGATGTGAGTATCATGGTATCCCAGGTGGATTACCTGCAGATGCGACACAAGCCGCGCGCGCATATCCGCTAACACCTGTTGCCCCGTTTTCGCCAGCAGATACTGCTGAGCTGCGCTGGCAGCATAGAGGGCAGCAAACGTACCCGCCGCGATGAGCGCCATGCGATCCAGCCCTGCCAAGTCCCCGTTGGCAATGTGATCATCTATGGCAATCATCGTCAGATAGGGCACCAACAGCCCCAGCCCGGACGAGACAACCATCAACAGAAACGCGCCCACCATACTGCGCCAGTGCGGCTTGAGGAACACCAGCAAGCGCCCGATGATCCGCATGTCGACAGCACGACCCTTCTCCTCATCCTCCTGGCCTAGCCTTCGCAGCAACCCTCGTGGGCCGCCGCCCATGCGGGTTGTACCAATAGAAAAGCTCATCGAGATCTCCCCTCACGCCCTGCCCAAAGCGGGTCTTGACGTGTCAATCTGTTGCTGCCCCATCAACTCCTGTACCTCTTGCGGTCGCAGCTGGCGTTCGTAGATGTCAGCATAGAGCCCTGATCGCGCCAGCAGTTCCTCGTGTGTGCCTCTGGCGACGATGTGACCATCGTCCAGGACCAGAATCTGGTCGGCCATCCGTACTGTGCTCAGCCGCTGCGCGATGACAAAGGACGTCCGGCCGTACATCAGACGCTCGAGTGCTTTCTGTATCAAGCGCTCCGTCTCGGTATCCACACTGGACATCGCATCATCCAAGATTAAGATCCGGGGATCCTTGAGCAAAGCGCGGGCAATCGCCACCCGCTGCTTTTGCCCACCGGAGAGCGTCGAACCACGTTCGCCGACCCGTGCTTCGTAGCCGTCGGGCATCGCCATGATAAAATCATGGGCCTGCGCGGCTTTGGCAGCCTCAATGACTTCCTCTTCGGTTGCATCGGGACGTCCAAACGCGATATTCTCACGAATCGAAGCCGCGAAGAGCGTCGTCTCCTGGAGCACAATACCGATCTGCCATCGTAGCGACTCAAGCGTGAGGTCACGAACATCGTTACCATCGATGGTCACCCGTCCCTGGGTGACATCATAGAAACGAGGGATGAGGTTGATGATCGTGGACTTGCCCGATCCGGTCGCTCCAAGCAGCGCAACGATCTGCCCGGGTGGCGCCTCCAGATCGATCCCATCCAACACGGTACGGCGCCCGAAGTAGGCGAAGGACACATTCTCGAATCGAACCCGGCCCTCAGCCGCGGGCAGAGACACAGCATCCGGAGACTCCTTGACCTCAGATTCTGCATCCAGAATCTCAAAGATGCGCTCGCCGCTGGCAGCAGCTTCCGTCATAAAGGGCACCATCCGACCCAACATCCGGACTCGGCCGGCCAGTTGGCTCAGATACGCGGTGAAAGCTACGAACTCACCCATCGTGAGCCCGCCCTGAATCACCGAGCGGCCACCGTACCAGATAAGGAAGATGGTGCTGATATTGGTAAGAAGCACCACGGCCGGATCATTGAGCGCGCGGAGCAGTGCCGATTTCTCGGCTATCCCGAACCACACATCGTTCTGCTCATTGAACCGCGCGATCTCAGCTTCCTCCTGTGCAAATCCCTTCACAATCCGCGCTCCCCGCAGGTTCTGCTCCACCCATGAGGTCATCGACGAAACCTGGTCGCGAATCGATCGCCAGAGCGGGCGCATACTCTTCGAGTACCGGTACGCTTGGATCAGCAGCACCGGCATTGATAGCAACGAGAGGAAGGCCAGCTGAAGATTCATCGCCACCAGAACGACCACGGTGATAACCAGGAGGACCGAGCCCTCAACAAACCGCATCGTGGCGCGACCGTTCAGAAACCGCACCCGCTCAACATCCTGCATGGCGCGTGCCAGGAGTTGCCCGGTCTCGGTGCGATCATGATAGGAGAACGAGAGAGATGACAGCTTCTGGTAGAGTTCGTTGCGCAGGTCGTACGCCACATTCTGAGATGCCTGCTCAATCGCATTGCCGTGGAAGTAGCTCAACACGCCCTGCACTACAGTCAGCCCCAGAAGGCCGAGGACGGACCACGTCAAGTAAGCCAGATCGCGCTGCTCGATCCCCCGATCCACAATGCCCCGCATAAACTGCGGGATCATGATCGCGATGGCGTTGATGACCACCAGTAGCGCGTACCCGAGGGCTGCCACGCGCCAGTGTGGCCTGATGTAGCCAAAGCAGCGCCGGAGGATCTGAAAATCATTCGGCTTATCTGGCCCTTCCTGTCTGTCACTTGAACTCATTAAGATCAATCTCCATTATCTCTATCAAGTTGCCAAAAGCACTATCAAGCTGCTGCAGTTGCTCGGCGGGCAGTGTTAGGATCCGCTCGCGGAGCATTGGGATGCCACCGGATGGGGGCTGCTCGGCGATCTCACGGCCCTTCGGCGTCAGCTCAACATAGACCACCCGGCTGTCCCTGGTCGAACGACGTCGCATCAGGTATCCCGCCTCCTGCAATCGCGAGACCAGATCGGACGTGGAGCTGCCGCTGATGAAGAGATACTCACAGATCTGTCCGATCGTCAGTGGGCCGACCTCGTTGAGATAGCGCAACGTGACGAGATCTCTGCCGCGCACGCCCTCACATTGCGTTTTCCGAGAGTAGTGGCGCATGTGACGGTACAAAACGAGGAACTTCTGGGTGGCGTCCAGTGCTGCCTTCTGCGTCTCCTGAGCCATCAAATCCCTCCCCTATTGCCCTGCTGACGATGTGTGCCGGTGGGTACAGCCTCTCCGCACTGCGACAAGGCTCAACGCCCCCAACACCAAAATCCTCGGTACCGAAGTATTATAACACCATAAGAAGGGCGTGTCAAACCGATTTCGCCAGGGCTATCGCATTTGGGGGAAGACAAGCTCCGAACCCACACACCACAGGGTTTGGAGTATCCTCGGTGCGTGATCCCGATCGCCACCACGCGCACGGGCCGGTTCAGGCTGCACAGATCCGCAAGTGTGTCATCCTGAGCGGCTCGAAGAAGTTCCCTCAATCCTTCAGCAGGGGAGCGAAGGATCTTGTCCCCACGCGCGGCGCCTTCTGAGTATCACAAGATCCCTCACTGGCACGGTCTGTCAACATCATTGACGCGTGTACCCGTTACCAGTGACACGCTGTCAGAGACCTGTCTGTGCATCCCAGGACAAGATCCTTCGCTCTCTTGTCGCGAGATTGGGGATGCTGCCTGGAGCCGCTCAGGATGACAGGTATGCGTCGTGTTATGGTAGTCTGAACCGCGTGGCTCGCGCGCTGTGGCGGTGATCGGGATGACGCACTGTATGCTGGTGAGCTTCAGATGCGATAGCCCTGGTTAGCAGGCTACCTCTTTGCCAATCAAGGTGCTACTGCTACTTCGGAAACAACCCTCTGCGATCCGCTCTGCGGGCCCAAAGCCTTTCACCGAATCTCGACCCAAGTCTGCTCGGGCCGAGGCTTTTTGGGGCCTTCCTTGCGTCGCATGCTCGTCCTGCGTGGTGTGCGCGAGCGAAGATGAGGTCTACATAGAAGCGAGGGCCGAGAAGCCGGCAGCGGCCAGTGCGGCGTGGAACTGTGCGCGCTGCTCAGCCGACAGAGGCGCACGGGGGAGCCGTGGCTCGCCACAGTCCATCCCCAGTACGCGCAGCGCCTCAAAGAGCGCCCCAAAGACGCCATAGTGATGGAGTACGCGGGTCACCCGGTTGACCTGCAGCTGTAGATCCCGGGCACGCCCGAGATCTCCGGCATCAAGGCCGGCCCGGAGAGCCACTGGGGGCCGGAGCTCGTCCCCGACAA